>JAIRNJ010000185.1 GCA_031258115.1 Treponema sp.
CCCTGTCCGGCCTTCCAGAAGGATAGAAAAACGGGCGATAAATTCCCTGTCGCCTCCAAGTCTCCGGGCTGTTTTTATGGCGCTCCGCAGGGCTTTCCAGTTTTCGCTTTCCCAGGCCACAAGGAGTTTTTCGTAGGCAATCTGAACGGCGGAATCATCGATCTCTCCCGCCCTGTCCAGATGGTTAAGAGAGGCGGAGTAGTCCCGGAGTTTCCGCAGGGCTTCGGCATACATGGTATGGACTACCGCATCCTGGGGAGACGGCCTTATTCCCGAAGATGAGTTTCTTTTTGATTCCCTCCTGAGCCATGCCTTGCAGGCTTCCGCCGCCTGCCTCCATTCTCCCGCTCCGAGAAGGGAACGGATCATGAAGAGATCGACAATCTCACTATTCCAGGGGAGTTCTTCGTCCGGCGGGAGAAGCGCGGAATTTTTTGTCTCTGCCTTGCGGATAAGGTCAATCTCTTTTCTGGCTTCCGCCGCCCGGCCGAGGGCCATGAGGATCGACGCCCGGTACCAGCGTATGCTCTTGTCCGAAGGGGAGGCCTTCAGGGCTTCGGTGTAGTGATCCAGGGCCTCATTCCGGAATCCAAGTTCCCGGCAGGCTCTGCCCAGTTCCAGACGGAGAAGGGGGCTGGATACCGCCTGGGAGCCGCCGTTTTCCAAAACAAAACGGAGCATCTGTCTTCCCATGTCATAGTCTTCGTTCCTGCAGAGTTTAATGCCCCGGATAAAGAGGGCGTTGAGATATGCGCGGTAGATCTTCAGGTTTTCAGGGGCGGCCTCTACCGCTTCCCGGAGTGTCTCAACCGCCGGGCCGGAGTGACGGGATTTCAGGTAGGCAATACCCAGAAAGGCCTGTATTTCTCCCCTGTGGGCAGGGGAGAAGGAGAGAAACGCCAGTTCAACAGCCTTGCGGAAGAAGGGAACGGCCCGCTGGGGCAGAGCCAGGGAAAGACAGGCCCTTCCTGCAAAGAAGTAACCTTCGTAGGATTCGCTCTTTATGCGTATGTAGTCGTTGAAACAGGCCAGGGCCCGGGCATGATCTCCTGTTGCGTGGAGAGATCTGCCCAGGTAGAGATACGCTTCCGCAGGGGCGTCGGGATTTGAAAGTATCTCCCCCAGAATGAGGATCGCTTTCCTGTAATCCCGGTTTTTGCCGGCGCGGATAACCTCTTCAAGAGAGGAATCTTTTTTACGCCGTTTCCCCCTTGCGGCCGCAAAAGCGGAACTTTTGCCTGTATTTTGTTTCGACCCGGTTGAGCTTCCGGCTTTTTTTTTCAAAAAATTATTTTGCCCGGGAAAGAGTTACCGCCGCGGTAGTAACTATGTCATCTACCGAGGCGCCCCGGGAAAGGTCGCTTATAGGCTTTGCAAAACCCTGAAGGAAGGGGCCGAATGCTTCCGCCTTGCCGAGGCGCTGTACCAGCTTGTAGCCGATATTGCCCGCACCCAGATCCGGGAAGATCAGGGTATTTACCCTGCCTTTTACCGGGCTTCCCGGAGCTTTTTTGTCGGTAACCGAAGACACCAGGGCCGCGTCCGCCTGAAGTTCTCCGTCAAAAACAAAGTTCGGCTTTCGGCCTTTAAGGATCTCTACCGCAGTCTGTACCTTTGTCACATCATCATGCTTGGCGGAACCCTTGGTGGAGAATGACATGAGGGCAACTACCGGTTCAACACCGAGGAATTCCCGGCAGCTCTGGGCCGCGCTTTCCGCAATATCGGCCAGTTGTTCAGCCGTGGGATCGGGTACAACGGCGCAGTCGGAGAAGATGAGGTTTCCTTCCTTGCCCCAGGCAGGATCGGTGGTCTGCATGACAAAGCAGGAGGAAGCCGTCTTGAGACCCGGGACGGTACCGATAATGGCAAGGCCTGCCCGGAGCACGTCTCCGGTGGTATTTTCCGCACCGGCCACCGAAACATCGGCCGCTCCCATGCGAACCATCATGGAAGCCCAGCGAAGGGGATCCGTTATATCAATTTTGGCCTGTTCTTCGGTCATTCCCTTGTGTTTGCGCAATTCAAAGTACTCATGGGCATAGGCATCCAGCTCTTTATCAATATGGGGATTGATGACGGCTATACCCTCAAGGTGGACTCCCTGCTGTTCGGCAATAGCCTGAATTTCCGATTCTTTGCCGAGAAGGACAACGGAAGCCGCAAGGCTTTCATCCGCCAGAATTCTGGCCGCTTTAACCGTCCGCGGTTCGGTTCCTTCGGGCAGCACCAGCCGTTTCTGCATCGATCTGGCCTTGGCCCGCATGTCTTTCACAAAGTCCATGATCCGCCTCCTTTACCTGGTGTCTGTCCACAAAGCCGGTCACTTTGCGGCCAGATTATTTTAAGGTAGTCGCGGCATAAATGCCGAGTCTATAATGTGTCTACATTATAGACAGACTCTAATTAAGCATAAACCTATCCGGTTCATAGAGCAAGGTCTTGACCTTGAACCATGCTCATGGCAGAATTTAGGTCTGTCCGCAAGTAAGCGGCCTTGTTGACAGACACTATATAATTGGTATAGGGAGAGTTTTAATGACCGATGTCCATAATGATGTTCTTGAAGACGAAGATTTTGACACCGTTCTATCAGCGGACATTGAATTTAACGGAACCCTCAATTTTGAAAAATCCTTTCTGATCCGGGGAAAGATGTCCGGAAATATCATCGCCAAAGGGCTTCTCGTGATCGATGAAGACGCGGTAGTAGAGGCGAATATACAGGCCAGCCGGGTGGTGATCCGGGGGAAGGTAAAGGGAAATGTGACGGCTGCAGAAAAGGTGGAGCTTACCATCTCGGGGAAGCTTATAGGAAATGTGACGGCGCCGGAAATCCTCATGGAGACCGGTTGTACCTTCAATGGGCTCTGTACCATGACAAGTAAAATCGGCGGTTAGTATGAAGTTTTTTGGTCGTATTGTCCTGTGCGTCATGCTGGTTTCCCTGAGCGGCTATGTTTTTGCCCAGACCCGGCCCGACGCGCGGGTGGAATACCTGAATGGGAACTACGAGAAGGCGGTGCTGATCTGTAGAGATGAATTGAATCTGAATCCCCGTAATCTGGAATCCCATGTGGTGATCTGCTGGGCTCTTCTGCGGCTGAACCGCTATTCGGAAGCCCAGAGCTATGCCAGGGCGGCGCAGAATTTGAGCCGTTATGATGTGCGGATCATCGAGGTTCTCGGCGAAATTGACTATTTTGAAGGCCGGAACAATGAGGCGTTGCAGTATTTTCAGGAGTATATCAATCTGGCGCCCGAAGGACAGCGCATAGAAACGGTCTACTACTATATCGGGGAGATCTATATCCGTCTGGGGCGTTTCCGTCACGCGGACATTGCCCTTTCCACGGCTGTTCATTGGCGGCCCGATAATGCGGAATGGTGGACACGGCTTGCCTATGCCAGGGAGAATGCCGGAGATCTTTCCGAAGCGGTAAATGCCTATGAAAAGGCTCTGGAACTGAATTTCCAGCTTAACGATGCCCGGCGGGGGCTGGAGCGGGTGCGGCAGGCCCTGGCCTCCCGGTAGCAGGAGTTTCTGTAAAACCTGCGGGTTTTGCAGGAAGCTCAATCGTTTAATTTTTAAGGTTAGCGTTTTGACTCTTCCCCTTTCTTTTTCGATTTATACGCTTGGCTGTAAACTCAATCAGCTTGAAAGCGAGACTCTTGCCGGCGCCTTTGCCGCCGCGGGCTTCAGGGTGCTTTCCCGGCCCGAAGGAGCGCATGGGCAAGATGCCGATATTACCGCGGTAAATACCTGTACGGTAACCGGCAAGGCTGAGCAGAAGGCCAGAAGAGTTATCCGTAAGCTATTACGGGATTGCCCTTCCTCCTGTGTGCTGGTAACAGGCTGTTATGCGGAGCTTGACCGGCAGGAACTTGAAAGCCTTGCCCTGGAAAGCGGGGCCTTGAGCAAAATGGGGGAACGGAGGCTTTTTATCATTCCGGGAAGCCGGAAAAAGATTCTGCAGACTCTGCCTGCTTTTCTTGCCCCTGCCCGGCCCGGGAACAGGCAGGAACTGCCCTCTTTGATTCAATCCTGGATGGATAAACATGAAGGTAATAGGGACATACGGGATGGAGATGATTCTGACTGGCCCAATCCTCAGGGTTTCTTCTTCCGTTCTAGGGCTTTTATAAAGATCCAGGACGGCTGCGACAAGCACTGCAGCTTTTGCCGGGTAAGGCTTGCCAGGGGGAGAAGTGTAAGCCTGGAAGCGGAAGAAGCACTGGCCCGGCTCCGGGATCTGGAGGCCCAGGGTTTTGGGGAAGCGGTACTGACAGGGGTAAACATAGGCCTCTACCGGGCTGTTGCGGGAAAAACGGAACTGAACATGGCCGGGCTTTTAAGGCTTCTGCTTGAGGGAACTGCCGCCATAGCCCTGAGGCTTTCTTCCCTGGAACCGGATGAAATGACAGAGGATCTCTTTGAGATCCTCGGGTCTGCACGGATACGATCCCACTTTCATATTTCGGTACAGTCGGGAAGCGCGGCGGTTTTAAAAAGGATGGGGAGAAATTACGGCCCCGAAACCGTTGAGGCCGCCGCGGCCCGGCTGCGGAAACTGAAGGATGATCCCTTCCTGGCCTGCGACATCATTACCGGTTTTCCGGGGGAAGGGGAGAGGGACTTTGAAGAAACCTTTGATCTCTGCCGCCGGATCGGTTTTGCCTGGATACACGCCTTCCCCTATTCCCCGCGGCCGGGAACGGCGGCGGCTTCCATGAAGCCTTTGGTAAGCGAAAGGGAAGCGGGGAAGCGGGTGGCGGCTTTGATGGAGCTTGCCGGGCAGGGGAGGGCCGCTTATGTACAACGCTGGCTGGGCCGCAGTGTAGAAGCGGTTTGCGAGAGCGGAGAAGATCCATGTCTTGTCCACGCGGTATCGGAAAATTATCTCAGGCTTCTCTGTAGAAGAGCTCCGGGACAAGAGAGGCCCCTGCCGGGCAGGGCCTTTAGGTGCAGAATAAACACAGCGGAGAATTCGGGTGAAGCCGATGCCGCAGGGGAAATACTGGAGAAGATAGGGCGCTGATTAGTCTGTCTGTAATGCAGGCGCCCACAGATATCAAGAAATTTATCACGAACTCCACTCAACTGGAACGCTAGGGACGGGTACGTCATGTATCCTAAAGATCAATATGGGAATTACCTGAATGATACGGCTCTCGGCCGGAATAACAAACCCTCACAGACATTTTGCGGTAAAGGAGGGCCACGAATACCACACCAACAAGACGCATTCCGGCTTGATGGTGGGGAATAATATCTGGAAGATGAGCTTGTTTCACATGAACCATACGAACTTTTA
>JAIRNJ010000241.1 GCA_031258115.1 Treponema sp.
GTTTCAGATGTTTACCTGTTATTCACCAAGGCCATACTTGTCAATATCAGCCTGAGTGATTGTCCTGGCATCGAAGCCTTTTTCCTCAGAGATAACTTTCTTCTGAATGGGGATTGTGCCCTTAATCATCCCGTCAATAACGGAGGCCTGGAAGGGGCTGCACTGGCCGTCATAATTCCAGTTACCCGCCAGGAGTTCCCGAAGCGCCCACTTGTTACAGTCAAAGCCCATGACAACGACATCTCCGTTAACGCCGTGGGTGATGCCGGCGGCGTCAAGAGCGGCGACGGCGCCCTTTGCCATATCGTCGTTCTCGGCGTAGATTACGTTGAAGCTTGTGCCGGCGTTGATAACGGATTGAACAATAGCCCGCGCTTCGTCGGCGCTCCAGTTACCCGTCTGCTGAACGATCTTCTTCATTCTGCCGGCATTAAATTCAGCGTCCAGGGCGGCGGTCCGTCCGATTTGAGCGTCGGAACCCATAACGCCCTGAAGATGGATGACGTTGTACGCGCTCAGGTTCTGATTCTTCAGCCAGGTAACGGCGGTCACGCCCTCCTGGGCCATATCAGAAACCACGGCGGCCTCATAAAGGCTGTTAGATGCGGAAACCATACGGTCAAACAGGAATACTTTGATGCCGGCTGTCTGTGCGGATCTTAGGGCATTGTCCCAGCCGTCGGTAGCGGCGGCGGAGAGGAGAATGTAATCCACGCCGTCTGTGACGAACTGATTGAATGCGGCCAGTTGCTCTTCAATCCTAATGCTGTACGAAAACGAGGCATCGTAGCCGTTGGCGGATGTAAAGACGGATTTAAAATCCTGGTCATTCGCGGTGCGATAACCGGATTCAGATGGCGGGTTGTTGATGATGCCAACTTTGACAGCGCCGCCAGCGCTTCCGCCCGACTGTCTGCCGCCTCCTGCAAACGCAAAGGCCGCGACGGACAAGATCAAGAGTACCGAGATCAGCTTTTTCATAAAATTCCTCCGTATAAAATAGATTTTGCGTGTACGTTCACGCAAATAAACACTTTCTCCTTTCAAAGTATGGAAGAAACAAAGTTTTTGCATGAACGTTAGCGAATGTCATATTTTACCTATGGATATTGCAAACTGTACATGATCATTTTTACTGACATTGGTTTATCTTTTTCTTATAAACCGGGATGTTTTTCCTAATTAAGCGGCCAAGATGTATTATTTTACGGGAAAATAGTTGATTTTTTACGCTTTTCTTGAAAGGCGGTATTCTCTTGGGGATAATCCGGTATTTTTCTTAAAAATAAAACTGAAATAATGGGGATCGTTAAATCCCGTCTCATAGGCAATATCCGCGTTCTTCATGGCGGTGGTAACCAGGAACTGCTTTGCCTTCTCGATCCGCACCCGGGTAAGATATTCAATAAAATTTTCCCCCGTTTCCTGGGCAAAGACGGTACTAAGGTGGTTTGGGCTGATACCTACATAGGAAGCTACCGTATGCAGCGAAATATCCTGGTCCGCGTAATGACGGTCGATATATTCTTTTGCCTTTAGGATAACCGATTGGTATCTGCCGCGTGTTCGGGAATCCCTGAATTCTATGACCGCATTAAAGAGGGCCCTTAGTTTTTCGTAAAATACCTCCCGGGAATTAATAATCTTTTTTATTTCATACTGATCAAGGCTAAAGGGGATGACTTCTTTAATATCCCCGTTTAACTCTTCGATTATTTTGGACGCCGCCACCAGTATTTCTCCAAAAATATAATATTCCAGCATTTCACTTTCTCGGGGGACATCCCCAAGGAGTTTTGTATATTCCTGAATAATGGAATCAATATCTTTTCTGGAAGCGTATCTGAATTGCGCCCAGAGAATATCACCGTCGATATCCGGAAGCATGGTTTGATCGGGCAGATCTTTTTCGATAGACAAGTCTGTACTGTCGGATATTTGAAAAAGGCCGAACCGGGCCTGGTATTTTATAATCTGTTCCGCCCTGAAATAGGATTTATTTATTTCCCGGAGCCGTTCCACCAAGGGCCCTATGCCTACGGCGATCTTACATTCCGTGTTCCGCTCAACCTCATATTTAATTGCCTGAGCGATGGAATACACCGATTCTTCGATATATTCATGGGGATCTGCGGGTTTTAAGACATCCCCGGATTCCGGGGCGCCGTCCGGGTCCCCGGCGGATTCCTGCGAAAGAGGGGGGCTTTTTATGAGCAGCACGTATTTTTTTTGCTCCCCCCCAAAGAGGATGACATTGGTATATTTTTCTATGATGGTTTTGATGATCTTTTTTACCGGCAGAAGCTGAGGGAGGGTATTTTGCGGCGGTGAAACATTAATAATGGCGACAATATAGGCATGGGCGATAAGATCAATTTTCAATTCCCGGGCTTTCTCGATGGCGTCCTCTATCGGAACCTCTCTATTGACAAAATCGAAGAGCCACCGTTCCCGCAGGACATCCGAATGGGACTGTACTTGCTGCCGAAGATATTCAATACTAAGGAGTTCCTCTTTTTCCGTATCTATCCTTTTGGCAATCTTGTCCAGGGTTTCTAACATATCCGAGGATGATACCGGTTTAAGCAGATATTCCTCCACTCCGATAGAAATTGCTTCCCGGGCATATTCAAATTCATCATGGCCCGACAGAATGATTATTTTAATCCATGGAAGGGTCTTCTTAACAATCCTCGAAAGGGTAAGCCCATCCATAAAGGGCATCCGTATATCGGTAATAAGAATATCCGGTTTTATATCCCTGATGATGGAGAGGGCCATTTCTCCGTCCGGAGCTTCTCCGGTCAGGATATAGGGGGTTTTAGCCCAGGGGATACTGTTTCTAATTCCTTCCCGGACAACAATCTCATCTTCTACCAGAAAAACCTTATACATTTTGTTCCGCCCCGGGAATTTTTAAAATTATCAGGGTTCCTTCCTGATACGTACTTATTATCTCCAGCAGATCCTGCCGATTATAATATAATTCCAGTCTTTTGCTTACATTGTAAAGTCCATAACCGGTATTTAACGTTTCAGGGGCAGGGTGTTTCTTCATCTGTTTTCTTATCTTACTAAGCTGTTCTTCGTTCATGCCGATGCCATTATCTTCAACACTAAAACACAAACAGGCTCCTTCCTGCCAGCCCCTGACTTTAATGGTCCCCTTGCCCCGTTTGTTTTTGATTCCATGGTATAGGGCATTCTCGACCAGGGGTTGCAGGAGGAGTTTGAGGATGGTCTTGTTTTTCATGGCCTCTTCATAGGCAATGGAATAATCTAAAATATCCCGATACCGTATTTTTTGTATGGTAAGGTAGCTTTCTATGTGCTTAAATTCATCATCTACAGTGACCCATTCGTTTCCCCGGTTAAGAGAAATTCTGAAAAAATTTGAGAAGGCCCTGGTTATGGAGATAACCTGATCATATTGATTTCCCTCCGCCAGCCAAATGATGGAATCCAGGGTGTTGTATAAAAAATGGGGCGTTATTTGGGCCTGGAGGGCCCTCATCTCAGACTTCTGCAGGTTCTGTTGTTCCCGGATATTCTCATCTATGAGGGTTTTGATTTTTCCCGCCATGGTATTAAGGTTTTCCGTAAGGGCTTTAAATTCCCGGACCTGGGGAAATTCTGCCCTGGCATTTAGGTCCCCTTCGGCTATACGGCTGGAAAGAAAAACCAGGGCCCCTATAGATTTATCGATATTTGAAGCCGCCGACATCTGAACAAAGAGAGAAAAACCGGTAACAAAGATGATAATGATACACTCCATTACTCCGATGATAAAAGCCCTTTGTTTGATGTTTTCGTTAGCCGTAGCGGCGGATTCAATTTCAAGGACGATAAAATCCTGCAGTATTTCCGAAACTAAAATCGAGACCCCCCGGATTTCGTCAAGGATCCGTTCATTCTCAATTACGGGATACCCTTGTTTCATCTGGGTTTCCAGGCGGTTTACATAACGGGTCAGGGTATTCATGGCCCTTTCGGTAACCTCTAAAAGCTGCCTGTTTTCCGTTATTGTGGTGGTAGTCTTGATGTTATTTATCTGATAGTTGATGGTATCTATGATCTGGTATTGCAGTCCCTCTGCGAAGGACTTGTTTCCCGCAACAATATCCCATAATTCATTGGATACTTCGCTTTTTACAATTTGGTTCAGGCGGTTTGTTTTATCCACATTTGATATAAGCCGGTCATAGCTGATGGTGTTATATAGGGAAACAACAACGCTTATTAAGAGGGGGATAAGCATGAGGCCGATAATAACAATATGGGACGTTTTGATGGTTTTTTTAATGCTGGAACTGATAAAAAACAGCCCCAGCCATTTAAGCGCTCTGTCGTACCAAGCCACCGCTAGTACCCCCGGGGCGCCAGGGAAGAAAGATCGTCCCCCTCGGAAAAGACCGCCTCTTCCACATGGATAAGACGGGGAATAGGCTCCCCCCGGGCAAGCTGTTTGGTAAGCTTCATTATATCCGGTCCTGTCTTAGGATTACATTCAATGACGCAGTTGACTTCCCCCCGCCGCAGGGCGTCAATAGCAGCCTGTTCCGCATCGATGGTTACAATAACAATATCCGTACCGGGGACAATGTTCTTTTCTTTCATGGCGTCCAGTGCTCCAAGGGTCATTCCGTCATTATGGGAAAAGATTACATCAATTTCCGAATAGGATTTCAGGATAAATTGCATTAATTCATAGCCCTTGGATCGCAGAAAATCCCCGGATGCGCTATAGACTATTTGGAACCGGGGATATTGATCCAGAATTTCCCTAAAACCCTCCGCCCGGCCTATCGCTACCGAGGAGCCCACGGTTCCGCTTAATTCCACGATGCGGATTGGCTTGTCCCCGGCAGCAATGCGGTCTTTAAATTTTTTAAGCAAAAACCATGCCGCCTCCCGGCCTTCCTTAAGGCTATCGGTTCCGATAAAGCCCGCATAGAGACTTTCGTCCTGGATGTTTATTTTTCTATCCGTAACCAGCACCGGAATTCCTGCATCCTTTGCTTCCTGTAATACATTGTCCCAGCCATCGGAAACTATAGGCACAAAGGCAA
>JAIRNJ010000242.1 GCA_031258115.1 Treponema sp.
TCGTTGAGTTTGGACTTCATCTCTTTCCAGATCGAGTCGAACTCCGCGTCGGTCTTGGCATAGATCATCTGCCAGCCCGCGGGTACTACAATATTTTTCAACTGGTTCGTATAGTTGATTATTTCCGTGGGATACTCATCGGCACTGTAATCACAGCCGGGCGTCACGATTATCTGGTTGTATTTCCGGTACAGTTCGTTAGGCGTATTAACCTTATATTTGTCCCTCCAGACGTTGATCCACTTGTTGTTCATTTCAGCCTGAACCGACGGCCACAGAGAAACATTGCCCGGCAAACCGTTGAGCAGAGAATTGGGATTATCCAGATCGAGAAATCCCAAGTTAATCCAACTGCTGCCTGAAGCCCAGCTTCCGCCTCCCAGGGAAGCGGGGGCCTCCTTGTTTTGATCCGTATTTCTCGCAAAATCGGTCCTGTAAGGCTGGCCGTCTTTCATTACATAGGTAACGCCTTCAACAATGCCGTCCCTGAGAAGGGTGCCTTCATCACTACACAGCCAATTATAGAATTCCATAACTCGTTCGGGATATTTGGCCTTGGAACCCAGGCCGTACCAGTTCCCGCCTCCGTACGGCCCATAGCCGCTCAGATTGATTTTCAGATCCCCCACCGGAATGGGAGCCCAAAGCGAGGGCTTGCCGTCAACATTGGGATCGCTCGTAACAGGGCTGACCGCCCATGGCCAGTAAGCGAAAAGATACTGGCCGTTTTGAAGTTTAAACGAATAAGTATCCCAGTTTTGGGTGGCAGAATCGGGATCAAAAATACCCAAGCGGTATGCCTTGTTGTAAAATTTGAGCCCCTGGTAATATTCCGAGTTATCGGCGCACATTTCTATAACTTTGGTACAATCCTCATTGTTGTAGACAAAATCTTCGTACCCGATATAGGAAAGCCCCTTTAGCTGCATAAATTCCCTGGCAAAACGGACGCCTGAAGAATCCCAATCCGGAAAGGCCCCGAAGGCATAGACCTTGTCGCCCGCGGCATTGACGGGATACTTTCTTTGAATATCCCCCAGAATCGTTAAGAGATCATCCAGAGTTTTTACCTCCGGCGCTCCGGCTTCAAGATACTTGTCCCAAAGCACATAAACGCCTATTTCAGGTTCCAGTCCGCGCATGGCGGGATCAGTAGGTTTCTTGTCGGTAATACTCGTAGGAAGGGCATAGACTCCTTTGCCATCAAAGAATTTTTTGCTTGTGGCTTCGTAGGCGGTTTTCAGGCGCTTCGTAATATTAGGCGTATTCGCCAGATACGGGGCCATGTCCTGTAAAAGCCCGACTTTCCATTGATCCGCCATGCGGCTGGCGTCGTCCTGAACCATATCGCCAAGGTTCCCCGAAGCGGCCCTGGTCTGGTAGATGGCCTCGCCTTCGGCGTCAGCCTTGGCGGTGATGATATTAATCTCGATGTTGAACTTATCTTTGATGATTTTGCCGAACCACCCTCCCTGAAGCCCGTTATAATTGGCGTAAACTGAAAACAAATCAATGCGGTAGAGAGGCTTCCCCCCTGCCGATCCCGAATCCCTTTGGCCGGCTGCGGTAGCGAAGATTATCGCCGCAACTGTTCCCAAACACAGAATAACCCTGGTTTTTGCTTTCATAAAAACCCTCCATAAAAAAATTTTCTCCGTTTAATACGGAGTTTTACCCTTTTACAGCCCCCATCATGATACCCTTAACAAAAAAACGCTGGAAAATGGGGTATACCAGCAGCACCGGAAAGACCACTACCACGGCGCAGGTCATCTGCAGCGACATGGGAGATAATCTTGTTGCAGCAGAGATGGCAGCAGCCGCGGTGCTTCCCCCGGAGGACCCAGCCTTCATCTAACTGGCCAGAGATCTTGCTTCTTTAAGAAAGCGGTAGAGCATAAACTGGAGGCTGAACAGCTTGGGATTTGTTACCAGAAGCAGGGTATCCATAAAGGAATTCCACTGCCCCACAGCCACAAATATGCCCACCGTGGCGAGAATCGGTTTCGATATAGGGAGGATGATGCGCCCAAAAATATAAAAAATTCCCGCGCCGTCTATTTCGGCGGCTTCCTGTAATTCCACGGGGGTGCTTTCAATATAGGTTTTTATTAGAATGATGTTAAAAGGCTGAACGATAGACGGGATAATATAGGCCAGAAAATTGTTGGTCAGCCGCAGGTTCATCATGATAAGGTACCAAGGGATAAGACCCGCGCTGAAGTACATGGTGGCTACGACAAAGCGGTACCAGAAAGTTCTGGCCCATAGTTTTTTATTGGTAAACATAAATCCAAGGTATGATGAACCCAGTACCGTTAAGGCAGAACCGATGACGGTTCTGGCCAGGGATATGAAGGCGGCGCCGGGTATGCCTTCGTATGTAAAGATGTTCCGGTAATTGTTAAAGTGTACGCCTTTGGGATAAAAAATTATCTCCCCTCTGCCGCTTAGGTTGTTGGCGCTTAATGTGTTGATAATTAGATAATAAAAAGGATAGGCGCAGGAAAAAGTAAAGAGCGTGAAAAAAACGTATGAAAAAATCATAACCGCCGATTCAGGAATATTTTTTTTTGTACCAACCGGAATTGAAGCCATGGCTCCCTGGACTTTACCCCGATTGGTAGACACCGTT
>JAIRNJ010000251.1 GCA_031258115.1 Treponema sp.
CAGACTCTGATAGCGGGGAAAAAATACAAAGTGGGAAGCGCCGGCATGGAAGCTGGATATAGTTCTTATCACGCTTTTGTCAGGGCCTATCGGAAATACTATGGAAAATCCCCAACAGCGTATAATAACCTCTAAGCCAGAAGTAACCCGTCTACCAGCTCCCTAAATTCCCGCCCTTCGTTTACGGGAAAGGGGCTGGGCTGTGTAAAGGGCTTTCTCGTAAAAAACAGACTTGTGAAACAACCAAGCGGGTTTAGGAACAAATCCGGATACCGGAACCAACAGCATCCGCATCACAATATCTTACATAAATCCCTGTTTCCGTTTGGTGTACATCGAGACGGCTATCATTAAAAGAAGGGTAAAAAACGAAGGGATGGCAAGGATGAAGTCCGCGGGGGCATTGAGGGCCCCCTGCGCGTAGTTGGAGAAGGCTTCGGCCAGGCCGAAGGCGAATGTGCCTGCGAGAATCCCCGCTGGTCTCCGGCTGCCGAGAAAGATGATCACCAGGGCGGTCCAGCCCTTGCCCGAGGAAATGTTTGGAACAAAGGCTCCCAGGTTTAGCGTGAGGTAGGAGCCGCCCAGTCCGCAGGCAAGACCCGAGATAAGGAAGCCTGCGAAACGGTAACGATCCGGTCTGAGGCCCAGCGAGACAAGGGCCGCCTGGTGTTTTTCGCAGGCCCGCAGATGGAAGCCGAAAGGGGTTTTGTAGAGCAGAATCCATGCGGCAAGGAGGAAGATCCAGCCTGCATAGACATAAAAACTGTGGTTTGAAAAGATATCCCCCAGAACAGGAATTCCTGAAATTCCGGGTATGACAATGTTTTTGAGACGGGGAATTTGATTGAAGCTTAGTACGCCCCGGCTGGCAAAGATGCGGAAGGAGAGTACCACGGTGACGCCTCCCGCAAACAGATTGGCCGCAAGTCCTGCGATAAAAACATTTGCCCTGAGTTTAAGCGTTACCGCTCCCAGCAGGGCCGCCAAAGAGCCGGAGGCGAGGACTGCCGCGATTACTCCCAGGGCTGTACTGCCTGTAAAATAGCTGCATACAATGGCGCTGAAGGCCCCGGTAAGGAGCAGCCCTTCCAGCGCAATGTTCAGCATTCCTGCCAGCTCTGTAAAGAGCCCCCCCGTTGCGGCAAACAAGAGGGGTGTCATGATCGTAATCGCGCTGTGAAGCATCACAGATCCCCCCGTTTTCCCAAGCGTTTTGTCTTGAAGAGATCCAGGAGTACCGAACTTGTAACGAGAAAGAATATCACCGATTGTACGATGGAAGAAATTTCAAAAGTCATGTCGGAGAACTGCATTGCCATTCTGGCCCCCGATCCGATCCAGGCAAAAAACAGCGCCGCGGGAATCACTGCCGCAGGCCGCGAACGGGCAATGAGCGCGACGGCAAGACTGTTCCAGCCCATTCCCGCGGAAAATTCCTTCATGGTGGAATAGTAGGTGCCGAAAACCGCCATGGCTCCGCCTGAACCATAGAAGAATCCCGAAAGAAACATTGACAGAACAGTTGTTCCGGCGATGTTGATCCCTCCGTATACGGCAAAGCGGGAACTCTGGCCGCAGATTCTGATTTCGTAACCTGCCCTGGTTTTGTAGAGAAATATATGCACCAGAACCACCGCGATGAGCGCGGCAAACAGGGCTGCGCTGAGGCTGGAGGGGGGAAGAATCCTGGGAAGGCGGAAACTTTCGGGTATTTTCCCGGTAGACTGGAGATTGGTTCCGCTGTCCATGAAGGGCCCTGTTACCAGGTAATTGATGATCAGGCTCAGCGTGTTGGAGAGGAGAAAACTCGTGATTAGTTCATTGGTGTTCCATTTCGCCTTGAGAAAGCCGGAAAGGGCCGCCATGAGTGCGGCAAACAGGCTTCCTGCAAGAAACGCAAGGGCCAGACCCGCCCGGCCGGGAAGGCCCAGACCGGAGAAGGCCAGGGCTGCAATGGTAGCGCTAAAGGCCCCGGCGTAGATTTGCCCTTCGCCGCCGAGATTGAGGTTCCCCCCGCGCAGGGCAATGGAGATCCCAAGGCCGCCGAAGATCAGCGGAATGGCGCTGTTGATCAAATTTCCGGTATAGTAGGTATTCTGCAGAGGCCCCAGGAAAAAATAGCGCAGTGTTTTTACAGGATTCCTGCTGAGGAGAAAGGCCAGCATGATAAGTACCAGGAGCGATATGCCGAGGATCAGGACAAGGCCGCCGGCATTCTCCAGCGCGGAACGAATCTTTGAATTTTGAAGAGTCCTGGGCCTGTTCATGAAGTTTCGCTTCCTAATCCGGAACAGGCTCATGTTTTTTTAAGCCCCAGCATCCGCTCTCCAATCTCTTCCTTGATGTTCCCTGTCTCTTCCCCGGCAGGGGAATGCAGGGGATTTTCCCTCTCCGCGGCGATTGAACCGCGGTAGAGCACAATGATTCTGTCGGCCAGGGCAAGGATCTCGTCCAGGTTGGAAGAGATGAGGATCACGGCAGTTCCGCTGTTTCTCAGGGATTCCATCTGGCTGTAGACATAGAGACTGGAGGAAACATCAAGCCCCCGCGTGGGTTCGCAGAAGACGATGTAGTCATTGTGCTGTTCAATTTCCCGCGCCAGAACGGTCTTTTGTATGTTCCCCCCGGAAAGAAAGGCTAGAGGCATGGAACTGTTTCCCGCAATCGCATAGCGATCCAAAAGTTCCGCGGCAAAGGCCTCGCTCTTTTTTCTATTCAGAAAACCCCATTCGGAAAATTCCCTGCGGCGGTTTATGATGATGTTTTCCCAGACCGGGGCGGATTCCGCGCTGCCGTATGCGATTCTGTCGGAAGGGACATAGGCCAGGCCCCGTCTGCGCAGTTTTTCCGAATTGCAGCGGCTTATGTCCTCTTCCCGGCAGCGGATTCTCCCCGAATTCAGGGGGAGAAATCCCCCCAATACCGCTTCCAGCACCCCGAGGCCGTTTCCCCCGACTCCGGCAAAGGCGAGGATCTCTCCTTCATGCACGGAAAAACTTATCCTGTTAAGCAGAGGCCGTTCCTGATTCCGGCGTCTCACCGTAACATTCTGAAAACTTAGTACCGTCCTGTCCGAAACAGGCTTTCTCTTTGACGGGACTTCCCGGGGGGAAGCCGGGAACCCGCCTGCGCAGGGGAACATTCGCTCCCCGGCGGAATGTTCCATCCCGGCCCGGCCTGTTTGCGCCCCGGCAGAAGCTTCGCTTCTCCTGTACATGAGACCTGAAATTTCGCGCTCATCCAGATCCGCAGTATCTCTGACGGCTGTCAATTCCCCCTTCCGCATCACCGCTACCCGGTCAGAGATCTCCTTTATTTCATTCAGCTTGTGGGTGATTAGAATCAGGGACTTTCCTGTTTCCGCAAGAATCCTGAAGCTCTTGAACAATGATTCTGTTTCCCGATCCGTCAGCACGGCCGTGGGTTCGTCAAGAATCAGAATATCTACATTACGGTAGAGCATTTTAACTATCTCTACCTGCTGCATCTCTCCTACCGTAAGGCTCCCCACGATCTTTCCGGCCTCAATCGAAAAATGGTGATCATCGATCACCTTCTGAACCAGTGCATTCGATTTTGCCGTATCAAGAAAAATTTTAAATTTTTTCGGTTCAATGCCCATGACTACATTCTGAGCCACCGTAAATTCGGAGAAGAGCATGAAGTGCTGGTGTACCATGCCGATACCGAGTCTGTTGGCGTCCAGCGGAGAATGAATGACGGCGGCCTTCCCCCGGATACGGATCTCTCCTTCGGTTGCGGGAGTAAGGCCATAGAGGATTTTCATCAGGGTGCTTTTTCCCGCTCCGTTTTCACCTGCCAGGCAGAGTATCTCTCCCCGGCGCAGATCCAGGGAAACTTCACGGTTCGCCGCGGAGCTGCGGCCCGGATATACCTTGCTGATACGGCGCATTTCAAGGATCGTTTCCATAGGGTATCACAGGGGAGGAAGGCTGTAGGGTATCTTTCCTGCTTTTACATCGGCAAAGAAACTGTCGAATTTATTCCGTATATCTTGCGGCACATGGGAAGTGTAGAGCGGATCATCGGCAATGAAGCCGAGGTATCCTTCTTTTACCCCCACGGTTCTGGACGTGCCGTAGCGGATTTTTCCCTCAAGCGCGTCGAGAAGAATTTCTTCCACCAGTTTTTTCTGTTCCATGATGCCGCAGCCGGCTATGACTCCCGGCGCCGCACTATATTCGTTGGTGTTGTGGAATACCACATAGGCGCCCTGTTCCGCAGCGGTCTTGATCAGCCCCTGGGCGGCGCCTCCCGCGATGGCGGCAAAGACATCGACGCCTCCGGCGATCATGCTGGAGGCAAGGTCCGCGGCCTTGTTGGCATCGTACCAGTTACCCACCACCCGGAAGTCCAGGCTTATACCCGGATCCGCCATCCTTGCGCCGTCAAGGAAGCCGGGAACAATATGTTTGTCGAGCAGGGGATACTGCTGGGCGGCGATAAAACCGATCTTTTTTTCCGGGTTTGCCTTTGCCATAGGGCTTGTGGTGATCAGCCCTGCCAGATAACCCAGGTAGAGAGACTGTTCGTACTGATTGTACATATACGTACAGATGCTGTCATTCCCCGTGTAGGAAGCATCGGTAATGATGAATTTCTGATCGGGAAAACGCTTTCCCACACCGGCGCAGATTTCCGGAAGCGAAGGATTTGAACCAAGCACCAGATCGAATTCCCCGCTTGCCACCAGAGAGCTGAGCTGTTCCTCCCATTCAGCCTGATTGAAACCCGCCTCGTATATCTTTACAGAAACGTTACTGTGGGACGCGGCAAAATTCTCCGCTCCGGCGGCCATAAGTTCATAAGGAGGACTCCCCGCCAGCATCCCTGTAATATAGACAAGAACAGAAAACGAAGAAGAGCGCTCCCCGGTCTCTCTCTTCCCGCCTGCGGATACCGGTTCCCCGAACACGCAGAGCAGCGCCAAGGCCAGCACTGCTGCCGGCGGCAGTGCCGTAAAAATTGATTTTATCTTTTTCATTCTTCAATCATTGCATTAAGACGTATCCTGTTCAATACGAAGAACGGAGCCTCCGGTACAGTTCGCGGTAGTTTTCAAAAAGCCTGTCATAGACCGGTTTTGCCTCCGGCGCGGGATGGTATGTTTCGCCGCCCTGGAAGAGGGCCTCCGACGCCTCTTTGAAACTGCCGTAATAGCCGAGCGCGGCGGCTCCTGTCACGGCAAGACCCGCAATTTCCGCGGGAGGCCCGGCGGGGCAGAGTACCGTCTTCCCCGTAACATCGGCCTTGAGCCGGTTGAGAAAGGGACTTGCCGAAGGACCGCCTGTAACCCGCAGTTCGGCGGCCACGGCCCCGCATTCTTCCATCACGGTGATCACATCCCGAATCGCAAGGCAGACCCCCTCGGCCACGGCCCGGGCCATCTCCTTCCGTCCTGTGGAGAGACTGAGCCCCATGAACACCCCTCTGGCCTCCGGATCCCAGATGGGAGCCCGTTCCCCGGCAAGGTAGGGCAGAAAGAGGAGACCGCCCCGTTCCGCGCCCGCGGCCAGATCGTAGAAGACGCTGTAAGGCTTCTTTTCCAGGCCCAAAAGCTCCCGCGCCCAGTCAAGCGCCTTTCCCGATGTGGAGATGATCCCCGAAAGATTCCAGAAAGGCTTTACCGGGTGGCCGTAACTCATCAGGCGGCTGTCCATGATGCGGTCTTTGGTACAGAGATTGATCCCTTCGGAGGTTCCGGAACGGTCGCATGCCTGGCCGGGACTGCTTACCCCCGTACCGAGGATTGTCATGAAGAAGTCCGGCCCTCCGGCAAAGACCTTGACGCGGGAGTCAAAGCCAAACCGGGCCGCCGCTTCGGGAAGGAGACCGCCGATATAATCGCCCGGAAACACAAAGGGAGGAAATTTTTCCCTGTCGAGGCCTGTCTTTTCCAGAAGAGCCTCGTCCCAGTACCAGCGTTCAAAGCCCTCCGAAGGGAAGACGGTGCGGGCCTCTCCGGTCAGCGCGTATACCAGGTATTCCGAACTGGAGAGAAAGAAACGGGTTTTTTCGTAGAGCGCAGGCTCACGGTTTTTTATCATCAGGGCCTTGGGAAGATAGAAACCCGGATCGACAAAGGCGCCCACAAACGCGGATACGGTTTCCGCCTCCGCCTCCGCACGCCTGTCAAGCCAGTACCGGGCCGGAGCGGCATCCAGACTGAGCCTCCCCAGGCTGTCAAGACCCGGCTTCCCGGTAACAGGAACGAGGGTAGGGCCGTTTCCGCTCACGACAAGGGCCTGCACTTTTCCGGCCCCTCCAAGCCGCTCAAGGGCGCTTTCAAAGGCCCTCAGCCACTGGGAAGGATCGGAATCAAACACGGACAGGGGAATGGAGACGGGTTCGGAGAAAGTACCCGCCCAGAGAGCAGCCTTAAAAGTCGTAGTTCCAATATCTATAAGCAGCAGCATCGTTTCCTGATCTTTATGTACAAGCACTAATTGTGGTGAAAGAGCAGCACAACTTCATCCTGGGTATCCGCGGCGACAAGCTTCTCCCGGATCTCTTCATCCTTGAGAACGGAACCCACATTCGCCAGAAACTGTACATGGGGGCCGGAACTCGTCCTGGGAGAGAGCACCATGATGAAGATCTTCGACTTCTCTCCGTCAATGGAATCAAATTCCACCCCTTCCCGGCTTATCCCCACGGCCGCGCAGATCTCCGCAACCCCGTCGGTCTTGCCGTGGGGCAGGGCAATGCCGTGCTGCATGCCGGTACTCATCGTTTTTTCCCGTGAGAGAACATCCTGAAGCGCCTGGTCCCGGTTTGTGAGCTTTTCCCGCCGGTCGAGGAGATCCACCATTTCCGTGATTACCTCCTCTTTTGTGCGTCCTCTCAGGTTGAGGATGACACAGTCCCGCCGGATAAGACCCAAAGGCTCCCTGCGGGAAAGCCCGTCCATATCGGCCAGTTCCTTCTTCATCGCGGCGGGGTCGGAGTTTGCCTTGAGCTTCAGTACCGCTTCGGAGAGGTTGAGGATCAACTCGTACACGGCGGTTTTGACAAAGGGCATATCCGCGGCGGCGCTTTCAATCGAAAGAGCCTCAACCTTCCGCGTAATGATCAGGATGATGCTGTCCTTCCGCGCCTGTATGATCCCCTCATCATCATTCAGAGTCTGAACAAAGAAACCTTCCGCCCGCAGATCCCGGAGCAGGGTATCGATGACAAGATTCGCCACCTCAGGACTGTTAAAGTCCCAGTGAGCCTGGATACTGTCGCTGCCCTTGACAGGCTTCCGGGTGCCCATGCCCTTCATTTTGAGGCTGACGCTGAGGAGGGGAGGAGCGGCCAGGGTGGTAACCAGGGTCATAAGGATGATCACCGCAAAGAGCTGCTTGTCCAGCGCGCCCGACGCCAGCCCGATACCGGCGATGATCAGGGCCACCTCGCCCCTGGGTACCATACCCGTTCCGATACGCAGAGCCCCCCGGCGGTTGAAACCGAGAAGCAGGGCGGGCCCGCCGCAGCCTATAATCTTTGCCAGAATCGCCACCGCGGTGTAGATAAGACTAAAACCCAGCACCGCAGGCGAAAAGATCTCCCGCAGATCCACCATCATACCCATCACCGCAAAGAAAACAGGCACAAAAAATTCATAGAGCCCGTGAAGACGCTCCTGAATAATCGCCGCAATATCGGTACGGGAGAGCGAAAGCCCGGCAATATAGGCCCCGATGATCATGGCGAGCCCCTGCTTTTCAAAAATACCCGAAAGAATCAGCGCCACTCCCAGGGCAAGCACGGAAAAATCGAAAGAATGCCTGAAAAGTTTGAGAAACGAGGCAAGCTGCCGCGAAAAAATCAGCCCCAGTACGGTAAAACCCAGCCATATACCAAAAGCCTTGCCCGCGATAAGGAGAATCTCCGCGGCGTCAAGTCCCCCCGCTTCGACATTGCCGGAAAGCACCGCTACAAGCCCCATGACCACAGCCAGGGCAATGATCCCCAGCACATCGTCAAAAACAGCCGCGGCCAGAACCGTTACCCCTTCGGGCGAATCCATCTTCTTCTGGTCGGAGAGAATACGCGCGGTGATCCCCACGGAAGTAGCGGTAGAAAGAATCCCCAAAAAGAGACAGCGCGGATCCAAAAAAGACGCATGGAGCAAAAACACGCCGCTGGCCGCGCCCAGCCCAAAGGAGAAAATCACCCCCCCGAGCCCAATGACGACCCCCGCCACCGAATAGCGCAGAAAAAGCGCCAGATCCGTCTCCAGCCCCGACGTAAACAGCAGAATAATCGAAGCCACCGTGGCAAAGGCATAGAGTTCAGGACTTACCGCCATGCTTTCCCCGCCGGGAAGCGGGAAAACCCCCTGCGGAAAGCCGGGCAGCGCCAGCGCCCCCAGCGCGTAGGGCCCGATGATGATACCCGCCAGAAGCTCGCCCAGCACAGGAGGAATCCTAATCCTCTTTACCAGCCGCCCCCCCAGCCTCACGGCAAAAAGAATGATCCCAATTTGAAGCACCAGTTCAGACATTAAGGCAGTCATATATTCTCCGGATATACCTGGACAGATTTCGTTAAAAATCGCATTTGCATACCATAGATAATCTCATGGGGGGTAAAATATTGTCAATTAAGGCTGTCCACAAGGTAAGCGGCCTTGTGGACAAGCACTACTTAGTACAAGGCTTCCTGCAAATTTTTTACATTTTGGGACATTAATTTGTAATAGCTTTCTCCCCGGTCAAAATCCCTTTGGGAAATGTTGTGAACCGCATGGAGCAGCAGTTTTTTTGTCCTCGTTTCTTCGCAGATCGTATCGGCGATTTTTTCG
>JAIRNJ010000261.1 GCA_031258115.1 Treponema sp.
CCTCTCCCTCCATGGCCGGGGGCAGCTGGCCATGGACATGATCTTGCGAGAGGGTTTCCCCAGCTACCGCCATTGGAGTGACGAAGGGATCACCACCATGGCGGAAACCTGGAACCGCACCAATTCCGACAACCACCACATGTTCAGCGACGTATGCCGCTGGTTCATCCGTTATGTGGCGGGCCTGGGCAAAATGGATTTTCAGCGCCGGACCATTACGTTCATTCCGGATTTTGTTTCGCCCCTGGACTACGCCGAGGCTTCCACCGAATCCGGGGCGGGGAAATTTTCCTGCCGCTGGGAACGGCGGCCCGGCGGCTTTGACTTTACCTGCCTTGTCCCCGGGGATTTTTCGGTTACCCTTGCACCCGCGGGGCCGGGGCGGGCCGTCGAAGCCGCGGGGGAAAAAGCCGAAGCGGACGGTCATATCCGGCGGGATTTTTTCATCAAGGCCCCCGGGACCTAAAACGACCGATTACCGGCGCAACTGCCCGGCGAATTCCTTGAGAAGTCCGGCATAGATCCGGTAATTTTTTTGTTGTGTAATGAATGTGATAGAAGCAGTTATATTTGATTACGGCGGTGTAATCAGCACATCTCCGCCTCTTTCCGTGCGGGAAGATCTCGCCGCTCTTGCGGGAATACCGGTTGAGAAACTGAACAAGGCAGACCGGGCCTGCAGGCGGGAGTATGACCGGGGACGTTTTGATACGGCAGGCTACTATCATTATCTGGCAAAGGAGGCGGGCATCCATGCCGATGAAGAAACCATACTGAAAATGGCCCGCATCGATACGGATAGTTGGAAGAATTTCAATCCCGCTACCCTGGAGCTTATGGAGGATATCAAGGCAAAGGGATTTAAGCTGGGAATCCTCTCCAATATGCCCTTTGATTTTCTGGACTGGCTCAAAACCGAACTGCCCGTGTTTCATAAAGTAGATCTTGCCCTCTTTTCCTGCGAACTGGCTCTGATAAAACCGGAAAACAAAATCTATGAGGTTCTTGCCGAAAGGCTGGGCTGCAATTTTGAAAATATTGTTTTTTTTGACGATATGAGAGAAAATATAGATGCCGCCAGGGCATTGGGAATCCGGGGTTTTGTCTGGAAGAATGTGGAAGAAGCCCGTTTGGAATTGCAAAAACTTGAGCCGGAACGGTTTCAGGGGAGGTAGGGATGAATCTTGTAAAGACTATTATTCAGTTCGGCCTGGTGACGCTCCCCATTTTAGTCTATATCCCGATAGGGTTTGTGGTCTTTATCCTCAGTCTTCTGGGATTGAGGGAACCCATGACCCATATAATGTACCGTGTCGCCCAATTCTGGGGTCTTACTTCCATCCGTATTGTGGGCTGCAAAATAACGGTTTCCGGCAGGGAAAATATTCCCCGCGAGGGCGGTGTATGCTTCGTGAGCAACCACGGTTCAATCTTTGACATACTTCTGGCACTGGCCTATATCGGCCGTCCCTTCGGCTTCATCGCTAAAAAGGAGTTGAGCTACGTCCCCTTCCTCAATATGTGGATCTCCCTCCTTGGGGGCTTCTTCATCGACCGGGGCAATCCCCGCAAGGCGCTTAAAACCATAGAAAACGGCGTCGCACGGATAAAAGCCGGAAAGGCCATGATCATTTTCCCCGAGGGGCACCGTTCAAGAGGGCGGGGGCTTCTCCCCTTCCATCCCGGCTCCCTCAAGCTGGCAACCAGGGCGGATGCCATCATCGTCCCCACGGCCATTTCGGGAAGCTACGATGTCTTTGAACGCAACTACCGGGTGCAGAGTGTTCCCGTTTCGGTAACGTTTTGCAAACCTATCAACACGGCGGATCTCAGGGGCGAGGACAAGAAACAGGTTCTCTCCGATACCGTATACGGCATCATCAGGGACGCATTGGAAACGTCTCGGGCCCGAGCAGAGAATTTAACCTAAAAACCGGTTTCCAAATTTGACACGGATTTGACATTTTCTTTTTCCTCTTTTGACATTGAATTTTTATTCTCAATGTAACGGTCCATATAATGGTCCATGTTTGTCATATACCGGCCAAGGAGAAAATAGACGAAAAAGATTGGGAAACCCGTTTCGGCGGCAGTTCTGCTTGTGTTTCTTGCCGGATGTACAGGAAAAGAAAACACCTCCATCACGGTTATTTCCCGTGAAGAAGGTTCCGGTACCCGGAGCGCCTTTGTTGAACTTTTTGAAGTGCTTGATGAAAATAAAAACGATAATACCACCGTCCGGGCGGAGATTACAAACAATACGGCGGTCATGCTGGCTTCAGTCGCGGGAAACAAAAACGCCGCAGGCTATGTATCCCTGGGTTCGTTGAACGATACGGTTAAAGCCCTGAAGATTGAAGGATTCGAGGCAAGCGCCGCAGCCATCACGAGAGGCGATTACAAAATATCGCGGCCTTTTCTGATTGCAATTAAAGATCAACCGAGCCCTGCGGCGGAGGACTTTATCAATTTTATATTGAGCGCCGAAGGACAGGAAGTGGTTGCCGGGAACGGGTATCTGCCTGTGGCAAGCAGGGAAGTTCCGAAGATCCGGCTTGCGCCGTCCACCGTAAAGATAGCCGGTTCTTCTTCAGTCAGTCCGCTGATGGAAAAACTGAGGGAAGCTTACATCAAAAAAAATCCGGATATTGATATTGAAATACAGCAGAGCGATTCTTCCACGGGAATGAATGCGGTAATCAGCGGCATCTGCGATATAGGTATGTCCTCCAGGGAACTAAAATCCTCTGAGAGTGAAAAGGGTATCGGCAGTATCATGATCGCCGTGGATGGTATTGCGGTGATTGTAAATCCTGAGAATTCTCTTGAAAATCTTTCACGCCGGCAGGTCGGCGACATATTCTCAGGCAAGGCCGGGGACTGGAAGGAACTGAAATGAACAGGGAGCGGATCATGGGCATAGTATTCCTGCTTGCCGCATGCATCTCCATCCTCTGCGTGATCCTGATATGCCTCTTTCTCTTTGCCGGCGGAGTTCCCGTAATCGGCAGGATTGGACCTGTGAATTTTTTTGCCGGAAAGATCTGGAAACCCGGCAGCGGACTTTTCGGAATAGCCCCCATGATCCTTGGGAGTCTCTGTGTTACCGCGGGGGCAATTGTTACCGGTGTTCCTGCAGGAATTCTCACGGCTGTATTCCTGGCCTGTTTCTGCCCGAAACGTCTTCATGCAGTATTGAATCCGGCGCTTGCATTGCTTGCCGGAATACCGCCGGTAGTCTACGGATTTTTCGGCCTTGTCGTTCTTGTTCCGGCCCTGCGTCTTGCAGGCGGCGGCAGCGGAAAAAGCATGCTTGCCGCATCGATCATTTTGGGTGTAATGATCCTTCCCACCATTGTCAGCGTATCCGAAACAGCCATACGCTCGGTGCCCGGAAGCTGTTACGAAGGAGCCATAGCCCTTGGAGCGAGCCGCGAGGAGGCTGTCTTTTTTGCGGTCCTCCCCGCGGCCAGATCCGGAATTACGGCGGCGGTGATTCTTGGAACCGGAAGGTCAATCGGAGAAACCATGGCGGTGATCATGGTGGCGGGAAACCAGGCCCTGATTCCGGACAGCATTTTTCATGGGGTACGGACAATGACCGCCAATATTGTACTGGAGATGGGTTATGCGGCGGAAATTCACCGTGAAGCATTGATAGCTACCGCGGTGGTACTCTTTGTTTTTATTCTGATAATCAATATGCTCTTTTCTCTGGTAAAGGGAAGGACAAGATGAATGCGGAACGGAAACGCTTCCTGCCGCTGCTGCTCCGTCTGCCGGTATACGCGGCCGCGGGAGTAAGTATTTTTACTGTTCTGTTTATTTCATCGTATATCTTTATAATGGGTATACCAAATCTGCGCCCCGAACTTTTTTCCATAGTTTACACAAACGAAAACGCTTCCCTTCTTCCCGCATTGATCAATACGCTTATAATGGCCTTCCTTTCCCTTCTGCTTGCAGTCCCTCTCGGTGTCTCTGCCGCCATATATCTGACGGAATACTCCCGCTCCGGAAATATTATGGTCAGGGCGGTGCGGCTTGCGGCGGAAACTCTGGCGGGTATCCCCTCCATTATTTACGGCCTGTTCGGCATGCTGTTCTTTGTCGTGTATCTGCGCTGGGGTTACTCGATCCTGGCGGGGAGTTTTACCATGGCGATTATGATCCTCCCCGTCATCATGCGGACCGCGGAGGAAGCCATCCTTTCGGTTCCCGATGCTTACAGGGAAGGAAGTTTCAGTCTCGGCGCCGGACGCCTGCGGACTGTGACGGCTGTGGTTCTGCCCCCGGCGCTTCCCGGTATTTTTGCCGGAATCATTCTTGCATCGGGAAGGATCTTTGCTGAAACCGCCGCGCTTATTTTTACCGCCGGTACGGTGGCCGGAATTCCCAAAAACCTGTTTTCCTCGGGGCGTACACTTGCCGTACACATGTACAGCCTGTCAAGTGAAGGATTCTATATCAAACAGGCCCATGCCTCCGCGGTAGTACTTTTTGTCCTTGCCGCCCTGATCAATGCCGTCTCATTCTTTCTGATGAAAAAACTTTCGGGAAACATGGAAGCGGAGCATGGATAAGATCAGCGTCAGGGATTTGGATCTTTATTACGGCGGATACCGGGCGCTGAAAAAAATCAATATGGGAATCAGGGAACATGAAATCACCGCGCTTATCGGTCCCTCAGGCTGCGGAAAATCGAGCTTCATCAGGACACTCAACCGTATGAACGATCTTGTGGAAGGATGCCGTGTCAGCGGAACCGTTCTTCTTGACGGAGAAAACATATACGGCAATACCGGTTCCGCTGCGCTCCGCAGGCGGGTGGGCATGGTGTTTCAGAAACCGAATCCCTTTCCCATGAGTGTTTATGATAATGTTGCCTTTGGCCCGCGAACGCACGGAGTACGCTCCGGACCCAGGCTGGATTTGATCGTGGAACAATCCCTGCGGGAAGCCGCGCTCTGGGACGAGATCAAAGACCGCCTAAAGAAGAGCGCCCTTTCTCTTTCCGGGGGCCAGCAGCAGCGGCTCTGCATAGCCCGCGCCCTGGCCGTGGAACCGGAGGTTCTGCTCATGGACGAAGTTACTTCGGCCCTTGACCCTGTTTCAACTTCCAGGATTGAAGATCTGGTTTATGAACTGCAAAGGCAATACACTGTCGTTATGGTGACGCACAATATGCAGCAGGCCGCCCGTATCTCAGGCGATACCGCTTTCTTCCTGTGCGGAGAACTGATCGAGTACGGCGCCACCGAGGAGCTTTTCTCCATGCCCAAGGACAAACGCACGGAAGATTACATTACCGGGAGGTTCGGCTGATGAGAGAGAGTTACCGGAAGCAGCTTGAGTCCCTTCATACAGAACTTATCCGTATGGGTGCTTTCTGCGAAGACGCCATTGCCGGCGCCGTGGGCGGCTTTCTGGATGAAGACGCGGCTCTCAGGGAGAAGGCAATTAAACTGGAGAAGGAAATAGACCTCAAGGAACGGGAGATCGAATCGATCTGCGTGCGGCTTCTCCTCCGGGAACAGCCTGTGGCAGGGGATCTCAGGCAGATAACCGCGGCACAGCGGATGGCCGGCGACATGGAACGCATAGGAGATCAGGCGGCGGACATTGCGGAACTGGCAAATTTCTTTTACAGAAACAGAAGTTCCGGCGGCGGTGTTTTTCCGGAAACCCTCCGAACCGGAGAAATACTGAAAAGCGATATTCATATCGGCGACATGGCAAAGGCAACTGCGGCGATGCTGAGCGCCAGTATAGATTCCTTTGTGGCGGGGGATCTGCAGAAAGCCAGGGATGTGATCAAAAGCGACGATCTGGTCGATGAATTGTTCAGAAAAATAAAGCAGGAGTTGATTGAAATCATTTCAGGAAACAGCCGGAGCGGCGGCGCATGTCTGGATCTTCTCATGATATCAAAGTATCTGGAACGCATCGGCGATCATGCGGTGAATATTGCCGAATGGGTGGTCTATTCGATCGCCGGCGAAAGGAGGCAACCGGTTTGAAACCCGACAGTCATCGCCGGGAGGGCGCCCTTATGTATTCTCAAACGGATCGCAAAGCGGCGAAGGCTTCCCCCCTGATCTATCTTGTTGAAGATGAAGATTCCATCCGCGAACTGGTTCTCTATACTCTGGACAATTCAGGTCTTGAGGCAAAGGGTTTTGCCGAAGGAAAAAGTTTCTGGCAGGCCATGGAAGAAAAACAGCCTGACCTGGTTCTCCTTGACATCATGCTTCCCGGCGAGGACGGACTTTCCATTTTGAAGAAACTCCGTTCTTCAAAATTTTCCAGGCTGCCTGTCATCATGCTTACCGCAAAGGGAAGCGAATACGATAAAGTCTCCGCCCTTGACGGCGGCGCGGACGATTATATTGCCAAGCCCTTCGGCCTCATGGAACTGAAAGCCAGGGTAAATGCCCTGCTCAGGCGGACCCGGCCGGGGAATCAGGAGGAACTGAGGCTGGGCGATCTCCGCGTCAATATTCCAAGGCACACTGTTACTGTTGGGGGCGGTGAAATTTCGCTCACCATCAAGGAATTCGATCTTCTGGTATATCTCCTGAGGAATGAAGACGCCGTCCTCTCCAGGGAACAGCTTCTGCAGCAGGTATGGGGCTATGACTTTGCCGGAGAAACGAGAACCGTAGACACCCACATACTCACGCTGAGGAGCAAGCTTGGTTCCGCGGGGGCACTTGTCAAAACAGTCCGCGGACTGGGTTACAAGATAGGGGAAGGGGAATGAAGCGCATCATTTTTATCGCAACAGGACTCCTCTCGGGTCTTTCGATAATACTGACGGCGGTTTTGATTCATTTTGCCGTGTACTGGGGATTCTCCCGGCAGATGAAACATGAGGCGGCGCTTGAACTGGAATATGTCCGTGCGGGCGTTGAAGCCGCCGGTGAGGAACTTCTCGAAACGCTTAAGCCCGGTCCCAGACTTACCCTGATCGCCGCGGACGGTACGGTTTTGTTTGACAATGAAACGGATGCGCGGAACATGGAAAACCATTCGGACCGTGAGGAAGTACAGTCGGCCGCTGCGGGGAGTCCCGGCGAGAGCATCCGTTTTTCCGGCACCCTGGGGAAGCGCGCCTATTACAGAGCCGTTAAACTTGCGGACGGAAAGATTCTGCGAATCGCCGTAGGCATGGACAGTATACTCAGTTCGGCGATGACGCTTGTGCCTCTCACCCTTGCAATAGGAGCGACGGTTTTTGTCTGTTCTCTTTTTACGGCTTCCGCCGTTACCAGGCGCATAGTAAAACCTCTTAACAGTCTCAATCTGGAAAAACCGGAAAACAATATTGTGTATGAAGAATTCAGCCCCCTGCTTTCCAGGATCAGGGAACAGAAGGATCAGATTGAAAAGCAAATCAGGGAACTGCAGAAAAAACAGATTGAGTTTCAGGCCATCACCGACAATATGCGGGAAGGGCTTCTGGTGCTGGACAGTGAAGGGCATATACTTTCCTGCAACAACAGCGCCGTAAAATTGCTGCGTCTCAGTTCTACAATGGAAAACCGCAATATCCTTGAGCTGAGACGGGACAAACCTTTCCGGCTTGCCCTGGAAAAGACCCTGAACGGAATTCCGCTGGAAACGCTTCTTTCCGTTGAAGACTCTCATCTGCGCCTTATGGCAAACCCCGTGACGGATGGAGGGAATGTTCAGGGCGCGGTACTCCTGCTGCTTGACGTAACGGAACAGGAAGACCGGGAAAGACTGCGCCGTGAATTTTCCGCCAATGTGTCCCATGAACTCAAGACGCCCCTTACGGTTATTTCAGGATATGCGGAAATTTTTTCCAGCGGAATTTTCAAACCGGAAGAGGCCGCGGATTTCGGGGCAAAAATTTACAGGGAAGCCCAAAGACTGCTTGGCCTGATAAACGACATCATGATGCTTTCCCGCCTGGATGAAGGCGGCATGGAGCTTGAGCGGGAGGAAGCCGATCTTCTCTCCCTTGCCTCAGGAACGGCGGAACGCATCCGCCCGGCGGCGCAGGCCAGAAATATCCGCATTGAGCTGGAAGGAGAGAACACCGCGGTTTCGGTCATTCCTCATGTGCTGCAGGAAGTTTTGTTCAATCTTCTGGACAATGCCGTCAAATACAACAGGGAGAACGGAGAAGTCCGCGTCCTGGTTACAAAGAACAGAGACGAAATCCGTCTCTCCGTTGCCGATACCGGAATCGGTATTCCCCCTGCCGAACAGGAACGGGTTTTTGAACGCTTCTACCGCATCGACAAGAGCAGAAACGGCAAAACCGGCGGAACCGGTCTGGGACTCTCCATTGTCAAGCACGGCGCCAAACTTCACGGCGCCGGGATCGAAGTGGAAAGTGACGGAATTTCGGGAACGAAGATCAGCCTGGTGTTCGGGAAAAAAGACAGCCTCGAATGACGGGTTTTACCGGGCCTATTCTTCCGGAAGAACGACGATCCTCCCCGCGGCGAGAGTCCGGCGCACATCGATGAGCCGCTGGTTGGAGGATCCCCGGAAGCGCAGATCGATGTTGCGGAGTTCCCGCACAAAGGGGCCGTCCACCAGGACATCGGTGGCCCTGATGAGCCGCCGCCAGGCGCTGTTTTCCGCGGGCCACAGGGCTTCGAAGGTGTAGCCGGTATAGGTAAACACCGAAAGACCCAGGCCCTGAACTTCCTCCGCCAGGGCGGCGCAGGCCCCGGCCTGGACAAAGGGATCGCCGCCTGAGAGGGTAAGACCGTCCAGGAGGGGATTTCCCCGGATTGCGTCCAGAATTTCGCCCACGGTAATGCGGCGGCCCCCGGCGCGGGTCTGCAGATGGGAGTTGTGACAGCCGGGGCAGCTAAAGTCGCAGCCCTGAACAAACACGGTATAGCGGAAACCCGGTCCGTCTACAATGGATTCACTCTCAATACCGCCTATGACGAGGGTCTTTGAGACCCCTGTCTCCGGGACACGGGTTTCCGCCGAAACGGGACGCGGGGCCTCAACACCGGGCCGCGGGATGGTCAATGTCAAAATGCTTCACCCTGTCCTTTTCTTCCGCCCGTTTGGCGTCGTTAAACCTGTCCAGAGTCCCCACCAGATAGCCGGTGATGCGTCTGATCCTCTCGAAGGGGATGTCCCCCTCAGTCCGGCCGCACTTGGGACAGGTCTCGGCGATGATACCACGGAAACCGCAGACCGGATCCCGGTCCAGAGGATGATTCAGACTGCCGTAGCCTATACCTGCCTCTTTCATGGCGCGGACTATCTTTTCAAATGCCTCGGGATTCTTGGAAGCGTCCCCGTCCAGCTCGATATAGCTGATGTGTCCGGCGTTGGTCAGGGCATGGTAAGGCGCCTCAATGTCAATCTTCTTTAAGGCGGCGATGGGGTAGTATACCGGCACATGGAAACTGTTGGTGTAATAGTCCCGGTCGGTTACCCCGGGAATGGAGCCGAAGATTTCCCGGTCCAGCTTGACGAAGCGGCCCGAAAGGCCCTCCGCCGGGGTTGCTATAAGCGAAAAGTTGAGTTTCTTTTCCAGGGAAGCCTGATCCATGCGGCTGCGGAGCCGGCCGACTATCCTCAAGCCCAGTGCCTGGGCTTCCGGGGATTCCCCGTGGTGCTTCCCCACAAGCGCCTTGAGGCACTCCGCCAGGCCGATGAAGCCCAGGGTGAGGGTTCCGTGTTTCAGCACCTCCCGGATCTCGTCATCCCAGTTCAGCTTGTCGGAATCAAGCCATATCCCCTGGCCCATGAGGAAGGGGAAGTTTTTCACCTTTTTCCTGGCCTGGATTTCAAAACGCTCCAGGAGTTGATCGATTATGAGGCTGGTTTTGCTGTCCATCTCGTCAAAGAACAGATCCTGATCGCCCCCGGCCCGCAACGCGAGCCGTGGAAGGTTGAGGGAGGTGAAGCTCAGGTTGCCCCGGCCATAGGTTATTTCCCGGTTCGGGTCGTAGATGTTTCCCATCACCCTGGTTCGGCAGCCCATGTAGGCAATCTCCGTCTCCGGCCGTTCCGGGCGGTAGTACTGGAGGTTGAAGGGAGCGTCCTGGAACGAAAAATTGGGAAAAAGCCGCTTGGAACTGATCCTGCAGGCGAGCTTGAAGAGATCGTAATTGGGATCCCCTTCGTTGTAGTTGATCCCCTCCTTGACCCGGAAAATCTGGATGGGGAATATCGGGGTTTCTCCGTCCCCCAGCCCGGCTTCGGTGGCCAGCAGTATGTTCCGGATAAGCATACGGCCTTCGGGAGAGGTATCGGTACCGTAATTTATGGAAGAAAAGGGGATTTGCGCTCCCGCCCGGCTGTGCATGGTGTTGAGGTTGTGGATCAGCGCCTCCATGGCCTGATAGGTGCTGCGATCCGTCTCTTTAAGCGCCGAT
>JAIRNJ010000324.1 GCA_031258115.1 Treponema sp.
TTTCAAGGGGGCTCATGCAGGGTTTCGGGAATTCAGGATTAACCACGGAGTACGGGGAGTTCGCTTCGCAAACTCCCTCGGAGTTACACGGAGTAAAGAAGAAAACCGTAAAGTTACACGAAGACTACCGCTCGAATCTTCGGTTCGCAGTCGAAGAAGGAAGAGAAAGGTGAGTTGTTATCATAGGGTATAAGTGGTATTATTGAGGTCAAGGAGAAATCTAAGGTTGCTGGACAAGCTTTGCTTGTCTCCCCAAAAACTGAAGTTTTGGGAAAGCCTCGTGATTTTATCGATTTTTTAAGAGGATTAGTAATTGCCGGTTATCAGAGTTCAAATAGCGCCTTCCATTCTGGACTGGATAGGCAGTGTTGCCTCCTTTGAGGACGTAAATGATGAATTGCTTACTCATTTCTACAAATGGAAAACTGAGGAGGAACAACCCACTTATGCCCAGATAGAAACCCTGTCTAATAAAATTCATATCCCCCTTGGCTATTTTTTTCTTCAAAGCCCTCCGGACGAGCCGCTTCCTCTAATGGAGTACCGGACAATACAAAGCGCCGCTAAAACAATGCCCAGTAGAGACTTAATGGACACCTATTACCAAATGTCCTCCATTCAAGGCTGGATGCGGGACTATTTGATTGACTCCGGCAGTGAAAAACGCGGGTTTGTAGGTTCCAGCAAAAAGGAAAAGGATCCGGTGAAAATTGCCGCTTCTATCAGAGGCGTTACCGGAATGTCCGAAGATTGGTATACCCAATCCAAAGACAAAGACATGTCTTTTAAGATACTCCGTAGTTTTTTTGAAAACATCGGAATATTTATATTGCAAAATGGTGTAGTCGGGCAAAACAATTTTCGCAAATTAAATATAAACGAATTTAGGGCGTTTACGCTTATTGACGATTATGCCCCGCTTATATTTATAAATATCAATGATACCGAGGGTGGCAAGTTGTTTTCCCTGCTTCACGAGGTAGTACATATTTGGCTTGGCTTGCACAGCTTCTTTAATGACAATTCGGGACTTGTAGTTAATAGTAGTCCATTAGAAACCCTCTGCAATGCGGCAGCTGCTGAATTGCTGGTTCCCAATTCTCATTTTGTCGATAAATGGAATGCTCAGCTTCATGTTGCCTTGGACAACAAACTCACAAATGTCGCCAGTTATTTTAAATGCGGCGTTATAACAATCGCAAGAAGGGCGTTGGATAATAATTATATTAATCAAACCAAATATGAGAAAATCGTTTCTGACCTAATAACCGATGCAAAAAAAAGAAAAAAGGGCAAGGGGCAAGGAAATTATTATACTACCGCAATCTCCAGATATGGTAAACATTTCATTCTTGCCCTTGACAACAGTATAAGGGAAGGGAAGACTACCTATACGGAAGCATTTGGGCTTACAAATACCACCAGGAAAACTTTTGATACTCTCGTTGATGAAATCAGGGGCAAGACAAAATGAATAAGCGGAACAAGGAGGCATTTATCATTGACAGCAATGCAAGGATTTATTTTATATGATGCATGAGCTTTCAATACGGTTATAAAGAGGTGTTCTGAGTTGTCAGCGAAGCTGGGGAGGCAATAAGTGCGTAAGCGGACTGGGATCGGTCAGGGGAAAAAAATGAGAAATTCTGAAAATTTCCCTTGACAAGAAATATGAAGTTACACGAAGACTACTGCCGATGCCCCGGCGTTGACCGAAGACACACACCGGCATATACTGGGTAAAAATGGTGACGGTCACCGTTTTAGGAGGTTCCCCATGAGAAAATTAACCGTTACCGTTGCCCTGCTTGCGGCCTGCGCCGTGTTTCTTGTTGCCCAGGAGGCGCCGGGCACTCCTGCGTCAATGCTAAATCTTAACAGATATGTTTCTTACTTTGGTTTTCCCCGTGGAAAAATAGATGTAGACAGCGATTATATTTGGGAAGCCTCTGATAACGATATTGATAAATACGGGGCATTAACTGGAGACATACTACCGGATACTCCGCTCGAATTTGCCCTGCTCTCTTATTACTCGCCGGAAATAGTCAGTATACGCCCGCAGGAAGCCGCCGGCGAATTGCCGGCCAACAGCCGCACATCGGAGCTAAAGCTGGCCGCGGCTGTCTGGCAGGAATTGCAGACCGTCAAATTTCTCGACCCGCAAAACAGCGGACGTATCGGACGTTATGAGGGAATGTTGCGCTTCATCAGTCAGAGGCACAATATCGCCCAGACCGAAATAATCTCCGCCGCCTGCGCCGGCATGGCCGCGACGGTGAGCGAGGAGTTTAATAAGATTGGTTTTTTGCTGGAAAATTCCAGGACAAATTCTATAAGAAGTCATAGTGCGGTACTATCACGCAATACTCAAACTGGCCAGTATATTTTAAGTTATGGGGGAGCATATACAAATAATGAAACCAGAATTATTACGGCCAATTCGCTGGAAGTCCTGTTATCTGAAATGCGCAACGGGAGATACAAAGCCGATTTTGACCAAACAGGCATTGGCCAAGTCCGCGAAAAAGCCGAGCTGATACCGGCCGTCGTTTACGCCGAATGGAAAACCAAAGGCGTGGCCAGAGGCGCGGACGCGCTGGCTCTGGTTACGGAGACGCTGACCAATTTTTATCTCAATCCGAACCGGGATACTTACAATATCATTCTGGGCATATACGCGCGTTACGGCGTCACGTCATCAACCTATCAAGACAATTTTGCGTTTATTGCGTCAAGCTCTTTTATCAGTTCGGTTTCCGCGCTGGACAGCGCGCTGGGTCTCAAAGTAGGCGAGGATGTTTTCACGACTAATCTTGTCAATTTGTCCCGTCAGCCCAATGACAGCAGATTTAATATATTTACCACGCGCTACCCCACCAGCACAGGCAACTAATCCCGCACACGCCGCCGATGGCGATGGTGCCTGGCACCGTTTAGAATTTAAACCACAGAGTTTTAGTTGCAAATACCGTCTTTCCTCCGTGTTACTCCGTGTACTCTGTGGTTAAATTCTTGTTGGTGTTGTTAATAGGCGCCGTATTTTTTTACCGCCGCGACTATCTGTTTATAGGTATCGAGGCTGACAGTATTCGGGATGGAATGATCCGAAGAAAAAATATAGCCTCCTCTTTCCTTTACAATTGGCAGGGTATGTTCTATATACGGTAGAACCTTTTCCGGCTTGTCGAAGATCAGCGCATCGGTACCACCGTGAAGAACCAGTTTGTCGCCGTAATTCCGCTTGAGTGCTAAAAGGTCCATGCCCGCTTTAACCTCAATGGGGTTTAAAGCGTCAATACCGATCTCTATCAGTTGGGGTACCCTCGTCATGATATCGCCGCAGGAATGGAGGCGGGTTTTGATTCCGCGGTTATGAGCCCAGTCCACGGCCTTTTTGTGGAACGGCTGCAGGACCTCGGCGTAGAGCTCGTTGGAGAAAAAGGTCCGCTGTTTGTAACCCATGTCATCGGGCCATTTTACGCAGTCGAAACGGTACCCTGCGTCCCAGACTATTTCAAAAAGGCCTATTGTCGTATCCAGGTAGGTTTTAAACATGTCCTTGACCCACTCGGGGTCCTCCAGCATGGCAATGAGGATGGTATCAGTTCCGGCCATGTGGGAATGAAGCACATCGAAACCGAACCAGAATTCCGCTTCAATAAAGCTCCCCATAGCCCGGGATTTGGGGAAGTTTTCCTTATAGTAATCCCAATTGATGCGATCCCGGGAAATCGTCATCCGTTTTTTCGCTTCCTCCCACATTTCCGGGGTATTCACCTTGTAATCCAGAAATTCCGGCGTCGTATCGGATTCGCCAACCTGGCCTCCGGCCTGGCGCTTTTCAACGCCGGTGACCTTGAAATTCCTTAAAGTAACCCCCCAGGGAGTGGTGGATATGACGTAACTATCCGTTTCCTCAAGGATCTTTACCTCGTAGCGGGGACTATTATCCACAGTAAAAAGATCTATCTTGTCCACTCCGAAGTAATCCCGCCAGTCCACACCTTCGCTCATGCCTTCCCGTTTCCAGCGCGCCAGAGTTCCAGGCCAGGGGTCGTCCGTTATGGGGACCCGGTCCGCCTCCTGATGTTCAAACATGCGGGTAATCCGTTCTTTTGATGTCATAGTTTTTCCTTCAGACAATAGATTTAAATCAGTTCTTTATGGCCCCTTGGGTCATACCCTGCAGGAAGTAACGCTGGAAGAACATAAAGAGAATCAGCACCGGGAGACAGCCCAAAATGCTCATCGCCATCATTTCGTTCCATTCGTAGTAATGCTGACCCATAAGGATCATGATGCCGATGGGAACGGTACGCATCTCGTTGGTTTTGGTTAAGGTAAGGGCGAAGATATACTCGTTCCAAGCCACCATAAAGGTGTAGATGGCCACCGAGATGATCCCTGGGATGGATACGGGGACCAAAAACCTCCACAAGACCGTTGCGGAGCCGGCGCCGTCGATCATTACCGCTTCGTCCAATTCCCTCGGCAGGGTATTGAAGTACCCCGTCATCATAAGAATAGCGTAAGGCAAAGTGAAAATCATATAGGTCAGTATGAGGGCCCAATAGGTATTGTAGATCCTCAAAAGCACGATCAAACCGAAATAGGGTATGAGCAGGGTAATGGGAGGTACCGCCTGGATACCGATGATGATCATGTTTAAGGCTTTCTTGAATTTAAAATCGTAACGGCTGAAACTGTAGGCCGCCAGGATGGCGACTATCAGGGTCAGTATGGTGACGGAAAAGGAAACTAGATAGCTGTTCAAAAAGAATCGGAGCTTCGACGAAGTCGTGAGAATTAAGCTGTATTTTTCAAATGACAAGTTATCGGAAAAAAGGCGGGGTGGATACTCGAAGATCTCGGCGTTGGGCTTGAAGGAACAGGCGATCATCCACACAATAGGAGCCCCCGCGAAAATAGCGCCGATAAGAAGACCAATAACGACAAATACTCTTCCTACTATTCTTTTTTTCACTTTAGTCTCTTACCTTCTGATTATATACATACACCGCGGCCAAACACAAAGAAATGATGAGAATGATAACCGCGCTGGTAGAAGCCATGGAAAAGGTATAGGTCTGAAAGGCCTGTTTATAGGTAAAGGTACCTATCATTTCAGTAGCGTGAACCGGACCCCCTCCGGTAGTCATCCAGACCATAGAGAACTGCTGAGAAGCCCAGATAAAGTCCAGCATACCCATGCTTATGATAATGGGGGTAAGCTGGGGTATGGTAATCGAAAAGAACCGCTGAACCGCATTGGCCCCGTCCACCAAGGCTGCCTCGTAAAGGTCCCCGGGGATCCCCTGGAGTCCTGCCAAAAGGCTGATCATGTAAAAAGGATAGCCGGCCCAAATATTCACAAAGATGACCGCAAAAAGGGCCGTTTTGCTGGACCCCATCCATTCGATGGGTATTGGTTCACCGGAAAACATAAAAACACTGATAAAAAAATTGATAATCCCGCTGGGAGCCATCATGAGCCTCCACAGGATCGCCACAATGGCGGCAGTAAAGACCCAGGGTAAAATAAAGATCACCCTAAAAACAACCCTGATAGTCCGATTTATCATCTCCGTATTGATGAGCATGGCGAAAGTAAGACCTAGTATCAAGTGAAAAGCCACACTGCATACGGTAAAAATTAGCGTGTTTTTACAGGCTTCCCAAAACACCGGATGCGTTAAGTCGGTGATGTAATTGGACAGTCCGACGAAAACCGGATTGGCGTTCATGATAACATTATCCACGAAGGAATAGGAAATGACCATTATAATCGGGATTAGCATCAACGCGAACAGAATGAGCATAGTCGGAGTCAAATACAGATAAGGAGCACTCTTTTTTCTCAGCGTATATTTTTTAACCATTAGAAAACAACTCTCTGGATTGATTTAAATATGAAAAGCACGGTGTTCCACCGGAGTGAGACACCGTGCTTCCAAAAATGAATCAGTTTACTTTAATACTTTGTCCCATTCGGCCTGGGTCTTCTTGAGCATCGTGTCGACATCTTGCTTGCCTTCCAGGGTGAGCTGTAGTTCCTCGTCGAAAACCCTCATGAGGTTTTCGGCTACCGGCAGACCCGTGAACTCATTGATCAGATAGTTGTTCTGGAAAATTTTGAAAGCTTTGGCGGCCAGGGGATCGGATTTGATGTAATCCGGGGTTGATTTTTTGTTCCCCGGGAAGGAGTTCGAACCTGTGGAAAGCCGGGAGTTGATATCTTCCCTTAGGAGGAACGATAGAAGTTTCCAGGCTTCGGCCTTGTTCTTGGTGTTTTCGGAAATACCACCGCCCCAATAGGCATAGAGGATACCGGATTTGCCGGTATACCCATCGGCCACAGGAGTGGGGATGAGGTCGAAGTTGAGATTCTTGTTGGCTTCCCGAATGATGTTTACGAAGGCCACCGTACCGGACATGGTCGCCACATGGCCGTTCCGAAACTGCTCGGCTTTGTCCTGCTCTTTCGTGTTGAAGGCGCCGGGGGCAATTACACCCGCATCGTACATATCTTTTATGAACTGGACGGTCTTCTTCACGTTCGGATTGAGCAGATCCGCCTTCCCATTCTTGAGCATATTCCCACCGGACGCCCAGAGCCAAGACATGACGTCGTTCTGGATGCCGTTGGGGGTTTCCAGAGAAATGGGGAGGATCCAGCCGTATACGTTTTTGGAAGGATTTGTCACCGCCTTAGTAACATTGAGGAAATCGCTCCATGTTTTAGGCTCCGCCATGTTGCCCAGGAGGTCCTTATTGACGAAAAGAACATACATAAAGTTGACAACCGGGATACAATAGGTTGAGCCGTTAATCTTGGTCTGGTCCGCAAGATCACTGTCGTTGTAGTTGAACTGCTTCATGAGATCCGAGAGGTTGGCGATAGCTTTCAGGTTGGCCAGCTCGTTTACCCAGGAACCGTCCAAACCCATGACATCGGGCAGGGTCCGGGTGGCGGCGCCGGTAATGATGTGCTCTTTGGTGTTGGCATAGGGGCCGCTATTGAGCTGGACTTTAATACCGGGGTTCTCTGACTCAAACTGATCCATCAGCTGGCGGAATACGCCGGGAGTAACCTGCTCCTCCCACCACTGTACAAATTCAAGGGTAACCGGCGCCTTACCGCCACTTCCGGAACTCTCTCCCTGACCGCCGGCAAAAACCGGAAAGTACGCTACTATGAGGACCAATAATAAAACCACTGTTCCTTTCTTTTTCATAGAAACTCCTCCAAAAATAGTAAATTATAGTAGGATCTTCCATCACAATCCTATTTAACATGAGTTCGATGGAATATTAGAGATCAATTAGCGGACTTTTTCTCCTTGTCGAACTCCTATCCTTCTAAAGTATAAAGGCGTTCTTTTCGGATGTCAAGAAAAATATGATAAAAAAAACAATAATCGAACATAAAAAGGTTTATTTATGTATTTTTATTGACAATCAAGCAAATTTCACCTATGCTCTTTAAACATGGGTGAAAAAATAGTTTTGGGTTTTGGCAATAATATTGATTACGAAATCCGGTGGAATTCTTCCATAGTAGAAAAACTCATCCGGGATTTCCGGATCCACGCCGCAGAGCTCAATATAGACAATAACAGCATCGGAACCGAACGGGAGCTTTTGATAAACATTCTGGGGTTTTTAAAAGACAGTATCGGCGGCGAGCGGTTTATCTCAAATCCGAAGGTGATTGAAAATTTTTCCGGCTATTTTAGTAAAAAGGTTACCGTTGGAGGAACTTCTATCCGGGCCGCCATCGCCATGGCGAAACTAGGCTGCTGCTCTGCCCTTCATTTGGTAACCCTCAACGACGATGTAAGGCGGCTTCTCCCCAAGACCTGTTCCTGGATATGCAGTAACAAGAAAGAAACCTCCTATCCCCATCTTATCGTCCAATTCCACATGGGGCTACGGGTTGACGCCAACGATATTCATTTGGAATCCAAAAGGCCAAACCGTATCATATACCCCTACGATATAGACAACGAAATCGTGCTGATTGACCCCGGTGTTACCGAAATGGCCAAAGACGCACAGGTATTCCTGGTTTCCGGATTCAACTCTATGCACGACGAAGCCCTGCTGGAAGACCGGGTAAAGCAGGTTCGGGGAATTTTAAAAGCCCTTCCGGATGATACGGTAGTATTTTTTGAGGATGCCTGTTACCATATTCAGAAATTCTCGGATATCCTCAGGAGTTATTTGCTTGATGACATAGACATCTATAGTTTGAACGAGGACGAACTGGGGAATTACTGTGGCCGGACCGTTGTGCTGACGGATCCGGAAGACATCGGGTCGGCTTTAAAAGAACTCCGCAAAAAAATCCCCTGTGGGATTTTGGTGGTTCATACACATTGCTGGGCTTTGGCTTACGGGGAAAAAGCCGCCGATTACCGGGATGCCCTCCTGGGAGGGGTAACCATGGCCACCACTCGCTTCCGTTTCGGCGATGATTTTACTTCGGAAAATTATATCGAAACGGGTCGGCTTCCCCTTGAGGAGGAGGGAGAGAAATTTAGCTGCGGAATTAAGGGGATTTTAGGAAACATGGTATGCAGCGTTCCATCTTTTAAAGTTTCGGAACGGGACGTAACCACTATCGGCTTAGGCGATGCTTTTGTCGGCGGTTTTCTGCCTGCCTTGGTCAAATAGAGTCTTTCCATAATGTAGACACATTATGGACTCGGACCACGGGTCCGCGACTACCCTAAAAAATAATAATCCTTCCGGCTAAGAGGGGGATTGTTAAAAATAAAATTAAGAGGAGAAATTTATGAGCATTGTAACAAACACAGAGTTACTTGATCGTGCAAAGAATGGCCACTACGCTGTTCCTGCATTCAATACTTGCAACCTAGAATACATGCAGGCCATCGTATTTGCTGCGGAGGAGTTAAAATCCCCAGTGATAATCTCGGCGGCTAAAAGCGAGGTCGATTATATGAACGGCCATGTGTTCGTGGCTTTAGTAAAGGCAATGACCGCGGACCTCCACATTCCCGTGGGGATCCATCTAGATCACGGCCCGACTCACGAAGAAACCGTGCGTTGCCTCCATTATGGGTTTAAGTCGGTTATGTACGATGGCTCCTCCCATTCCCTTGAGGAGAACATCGCCGTTACCAGGGAGGTCGTCAAGGTCGCCCACGCTTGCGGTGTACACGTTGAGGGGGAAGTGGGCGTTATCGGCCAGGCTGCGAATGGCCCCGAGGGTAAGCAGAACGACATGATCGGTATCGCGGACCCCAAAGAATGTGAAGCCTTCGTCAAAGAAACCGGTATCGACTCCCTGGCTGCGGCCATTGGGAACGCCCACGGGATATACAAGAAAAAGCCAGAACTCCGTTTCGACATCCTCGAAGAAATCGAAAGGAGAACGAACATTCCTCTGGTGCTCCATGGGGGAACCGGTATTCCCGAGGAAGATCTCCGGAAGGCCATTACCATGGGAGTTTGTAAAATTAATTTCAGCACCGTGATGAGGAAAGGCTGCCTGGAAACGCTGGTTGACACGCTCAATAAAAATGTTGGGGACTGGGATCTGATGAAGCAGATGACTCCGGCACGGGAAAAAATGAAGGAGATCGCGAAGCAGCATATTATCATGTGCATGAGCGATCACAAGGCCTAAAGACGAACCCGGACTTAAGATTTTCGGTTTATACTTATGAAATCAAAGGATTTTAGTAAAGAACGGCATCAGAAGATCCTGGAATACGTTAATTCAAAGGGTCGCGGCCATGTGGAAGAATTGGCGCAATCCTTTAAAGTAACAGAGACTACCATTCGGCGGGATCTCATTACGCTGGAAAACGAGGGGCTTATCTACCGGGCCCACGGAGGGGCCTTAAGGCGGGAACAAAAATCTGTCTGGCAAATAACCCCCTTTCAATCACGGATGACAATAAACGAGGCGGAAAAGGAAAGAATCGCCACATTTGTCTCCCAAATGATCCTCGATGGTGAAAGCCTCATGATCGACGGCGGTAGTACTACGATAAAGGTCGCTCAGGAACTCTGCGTAAAAAAGAATCTTCTGATTGTGACGAATTCCCTTACTATCGGTGAACAGTTTATTCAGTTCAATCAAAACAAAGTGATCATTACTGGGGGAGAGCTTTTAAAAGAAACTAACGCCATGATAGGTAGTACCACGGAAGATGCCATATCCAAGTTCAGAACGGATAGGGCAATAATCGGCGTATCGGGGTTTATCACCGACGAAGGCTGTTTCGCCGCAATTCCTCAGGAGGCGGTAGTTAAAAGCCTCATGCTGAAATATTCCCAGCAGAAAATAATCGTGGCCGACAGTTCAAAGATCGGTACCCGGGCTTTCAGTTTTTTCTACAGCATCAACGATATCGACGTTCTCGTTACTGATAAAAACATAAAGAGTAGCGACCTGGCGGCGTTAAAAAAAATCGGTCTTGAGGTTTTTGTCGTATAAATCTTTAGGGCCCCAAAGGGGGGAAGAAACATGAATCTTGGCATAATTGGCTGTGGCAATATCAGTTCCACGTATTTGGAGAATTTTACCAAAGTATTCCACAATATTAAGATTACGGCAGTGGTCGATCAAAACATAGAAGCTGCCCGCAGGCAGGCGAAAGAATTCGAAGTGGAAAATATATGCGAGACCAACGAGGAACTGATGACCCGGCCCGATGTCGACATCGTTTTGATCCTGACGAACCCTGCGTCCCATAGCGTCCTGTTGAAACAGGCCCTCCTGGCAGGGAAACACGCCTATTGCGAGAAACCTTTTGCCTTGTCTTTGGAAGAGGCTCGGGAGGTTCTGGATATCGCCCGGAAAAGGAACCTCTACGTGGGCTGCGCCCCCGATACCATGCTGGGACACGGCATCCAAACCTGTAAAAAGATAGTGGAGGATAATTGGATAGGAAAGACTATCAGTATCCAATTTAACGTATCTTATTTTGGCCCCGATGCATGGCATCCGAACCCGGCTTTTTTATACCATAAAGGCGCGGGCCCTCTGCTGGATATCGGGCCTTACTACATCGCCTGTCTAACCTATCTTCTGGGTCCCATATCCCAGGTATCCAGTTTCACGTCGATTACTTACCCGGAACGCACTGTCCTCTCCCGTGAAAGGCACGGGGAGAAGATCAAGGTGGAAGTACCTACGAGTATTTCGGGAATTATGAAATTTGAAAACGGAACTCTGGGTTCCATGAATATCTCTTTCGACGGCGCTAGCTCGGAGGATCCCCACATCGAAATAATCGGCACCGAAGGTACCATTATCGTGCCGAATCCGGACACGCAGAAGGGTGACATCCTTTTCCGTAAATTGAACCGCTCGAAAAGACCCGGAGATATGGAATACCCCATTTCGGTTATTCCTCCGGTTTACAATTACTACGAGAACTGCCGGGGAATCGGTGTGTCCGAAATGGCGTCCAGCATCCAAAAGAGTCGCCCCAACCGCCTGAACGGGGACTTTGCGTATCACACCCTCGAAGTGCTCCTGGCTTTCCAAAATCCATCGGCCTCGGGGGTAACGAAGATAGAAAGCTCTTTTAAACCTTTAACCGCTTTTCCGATAGGCTTGCAAAAAGGCGAGGTCGACTGAGGCTATACAGTCCCCAAACACTGAACCGCAACATACATATTTTGAACATATCATAAAACCGGAAAGAATAAAAGAGTATTTACCACGGAGTACGGGGAGTTCGCTTCGCAAACTCCCTCGGAGTTACACGGAGTTTTAGTTGCAAATACCCTCTTTCCTCCGTGTAACTCCGCGCCATCTGTGGTGGATCTCTTCTATCTGCTATCTTCTATCTGCTACCTACTACTTGTTAATACGGGAGATCAGCACCTTGTCGATACGGTTGCCGTCCATGTCCACGATTTTAAAGCGGTAGCCGTGGTAGTCAAAACGGGCGCCGGTTTTGGGGATCTCTCCTGCCAGGTCCAGGATAAAACCGGCCAGGGTGTGGTAATCGCCGTGCTCCCCGCCGAGGCCCGAGAGGGAGAGTACCCGGGCGGCATCGTCGATGTTGACGCTGCCGTCGGCAAGCCAGCTGCCGTCCTCCTGGGGCAGGATCTCTTCGCCCTCCGTTTTGGAAGCCGAAAGCTGGCCTACGATCTCTTCGATAAGGTTCCGCACCGTGAGTATTCCGGCAAAGCCGCCGTATTCATCCATGACAAAGAGGTAGTCGGCATCGGCTTTTTTAAAGGCCTCGAAAGCCTTAATAGCCGGCATGGTTTCGGGGACAAAATAGGGGGGCTTCATCAGCGCCTTAAGCCCCGGCCAGGGAGGGGCGGGAGAGTCCGGCCGGGGAACCAGTGCCTTGAGTATGTCGTCCACCGAGACGGCCCCCGAAACCTCGTCCAGTTCCCCGTCGGCCACGGGGAAGTAGCGCTGGTCTTTACCGGCCTCGGCGGTAAGGCGGGCTTCTTCGCTTCCTGAGTCGATGTCCAGCCAGCGGACCTCCGAGCGGTGGGTCATAAAAGCCCCCGCCGGCCTGTCCCCCAGGTAAAAGACCCCTTCCACCATGGTCCTCTCCTCGCTTTCCACGATGCCCGACTTTTCCCCTTCCAAAAGGGCGATCCGCAGCTCGTCCTCGGTCATGCCGGTATGACCCGGACCGGCGGGGAATATTTTTTTAATCCCCGCGGAAACGACGCGATCCGCCAGAAGCAGGGGGGCGGTGAGAAATGACAAAAATTTGACAAAAGGGAGAAAGAGCGCGGCGGCGGCCTCGGGTATTCCCCTCCCGACACGCCTGGGGACAGCCTCGCCCAACAGGAACAGAACCGCCGTAAAAAGCAGGGACAGTACAAAAACGCCTAAGGAAGCGGCCCAGGGACGGCCAGGCCCCAGGGAGATAAAAAAATCCGCCGGAACTTCCAAAAAGAAGAGGACCCCCATAGAGCCCGCCAGGATCTCCAGGAAGATGATCACGATCCTCAATGACGCGAGCAAGGGACCGGCTTTTTCCAGGGCCAGGAGCACCGCCTCGTACTTTTTGTCTCCTCCCTCCGCAAGGAGGCGGAGCCGGGACTTTCTGCAGCAGGCCAGGGCGGTTTTAAGGAACGAAAGAAAACCCGCCGCCAGCATAACAAAGAGGAGAATGATGATTTTTGGAACAAGGCCCATAGGACCTCCGGGATCCTCCATAGCCTTACGCGGATC
>JAIRNJ010000003.1 GCA_031258115.1 Treponema sp.
CCGGTTCTTTACACCCAGAAAAGCCTGATCCTTTTTCAGGGCTACCGATATTCCGTCATCCGCCGAAAACCAGAAGGAACTTCCGCGTTCGGACTTGTACTTCTTCCATGCCTTGCTGAAGAAAAAGGAAAAATTCGCCCGGGCGGCGGGGTAACTGCCCCTGGCAAACGCCTGTATAGCCATCTCGCTGTTGCCCGGAAAGAGGGCCAGCACCGCATTACCGGTACGGTCAAGAATTTCCGCCGCATACTTGTCCCGGAATCCCGCCAGATCCGAAGCTTCCAGAATGAGCCGGGAAGAAGCTATATCCATATACATATATGCAAGAGCGCCGGAGTTAAGAGGGACAAACTCCATCCCCGGATACATTTCTTCAATAGGGGGACGGCTGGCACAGGAAAAGAAAACAACAGCCGTCAACAGAGAAAAAAAGACGGCACGGAAGCGGAAATAAAAAAATCCCGCCTTCAAATTTTTTACACCTTCTGTATGTGAACAAGCCACTTCTCTTCCCCCGCTTCAATTTCTTCCATATTTTTTACTTCGGCCCATACTGTTTCTGTTGCCAGTATTTCCGAAATGGCAAAGGCGGAGAAATTGTCCCATGCCTTTTTCAGTACGGCTGAACCGGAAAGCGTAAGTTTTATCCTGTCGGTAACCTCAAAACCCTTTACCTTGCGGAGATTCTGTATACCCCGCACAAGATCCCGCACGTCTCCCTCCTGGGAGAGTTCTTCGCTAATCTCCGTATCAAGACCCACGGTAAGGGTAGCTTCGTTCAGCACCTTGAGGTTGGCCTTTTCTATGCGCCGTATGTCCAGTTTTTCTGCGGTAATCTCCAGAGTCCGGCTTCCGCCATCCGCAGATTCAATGTCAATGGAGAGGGTTGCGCCTTCAAGAAGTCCCTGGATCTCCGGCTGGCTTAGAGCCTCAATCCTGGAGGCGGCAAGCTTCATGTCCTTGCCCAGTTCCTTACCCAGAACACGGAAATTGGCCTTTACTTCGTAACTTACAAGGTCTTCCTCGTTGTCCCGGAAAAGCACATCCTTTACGTTCAGCTCTTCCCGGATAATGTCTTCCATTTCAAGAAGCGCTTTTTTTTCGCCGTTATCGCGTGTTACAAGCTCAACGGTTTTAAGGGGCTGGCGTACCTTGATGTTATGCTGGGAACGGAGGGCCCGCCCCATGGAGACCGCATGCTGTACCGCGGCCATTCTGAATTCCAGATCCGGATCGCGGCGTTCCGCGCGCACGACGGGGTAGTCGGCCAGGTGCACCGATTCCGCATCCCCTTCGGAACGAAGATTCTGCCAGATTGCATCGGTGATAAAGGGCATAAAGGGAGCGGCAACGGTGATCAGGGTCTTAAGCACATCATGGAGCGTGGCATAGGCCTCAAGCTTATCCTGGTCGTTTTCGCTCTTCCAGAAACGGCGCCGGGAACGGCGGATGTACCAGTTGTTGAGAAGATCGATAAAGCTGATGATGGGATCAACGGCACGGGAAAGATCGTAGACATCAAGGGCGCTTCCCACATCCTCCGACAGAAGTTCTGCCATGGAGAGGATCCATTTATCAAGGAGATTGGAGGGATGCGCCGGCGCTCCTGAGGGACTAACCCTGTCTATAGCAGCGTAGGTAACAAAGAAACTGTACGCGCTCCAGAGGGGAAGGATGATGCTTTTAAGTACCTCTTTAACTCCCTCGTCGCTGTAACGGAGATCTTCGGCCTTAATGAGCGCCGAGTGAACAAGAAAAAACCGGACGGCATCGGCTCCGTAAGTGTCCAGCACTTCCACAGGATCGGTGTAATTGCGCAGGCTCTTGCTCATCTTCTTGCCGTCGGAAGCCAATACCAAACCGCTGACAATGCAGTTCTTAAAAGCAGGCTTCCTGAAAAGCGCCGCGGCAAGGACGGTAAGGGTGTAGAACCAGCCCCTGGTCTGGTCAAGGCTTTCGTTGATAAAATCCGCCGGAAAATGACCGTCAAAGAATTCCTTGTTTTCAAAAGGATAGTGATTCTGTCCGTAGGGCATGGCGCCGGATTCAAACCAGCAGTCCAGAACTTCGGGAACCCGTTTCATCAGGGAACCGCATTCGCAGGGAATGGTAATATCGTCAACAAAATGTTTGTGCAGATCTTTCATCTCCGTACCGGAAAGTTCCTTCAGTTCCGCACGGCTTCCGATGCAGATCATCTTGCCGCAATCGGGACAGCGCCAGATGGGCAGGGGATTGCCCCAGTAGCGGTTGCGGCTTATCGCCCAGTCCCTTGCGCCTTCAAGCCATTTGCCGAAACGTCCTGTCTTGATGTGTTCGGGCACCCAGTAGATCTGACTGTTGGCATTCAGCATGTCTTCCTTGATCTTTTCAACATTGACAAACCAGGAACTCACCGCCCGGTATATAAGCGGGCTTCCGCATCTCCAACAGTGGGGATATGAGTGGAGGATCTGATCGCGTTTTACCAGTTTCCCTTCAGCCTTGAGACGCTCTATGATTGCCTTGTCCGCGTCCTTGACGAAGAGCCCCTCGTAATCGGACACCTCGGCGGTAAAGCGGCATTCGGCGTCAATGGGGCAGATGGTGGGAACTCCGGTTCCCTTGAGCACCCGTGCGTCGTCCTCGCCGAAACCGGGCGCGGTGTGTACGATTCCTGTGCCGTCTTCGGTGGAGACAAAGTCCCCCGGGTAGGTTTTGAAGGCGTTCTGCTCCGCGGCAGATGCGAAATAGGGAAAGAGGGGTTCGTATTCGATGCCTACAAGGTCCGCGCCCTTCATGCGCCAGAGGATCTTACAGTCCCCCTCTGCGGGCAGGGCCCCCGCCTTCAAGGCCGCTTCACCGGGCATCCGGGGCGGGTTTTTGTAGTACGCGGGGAGCCGGGCTTCCGCCAGGATGTAGCGTTCCTCCCCGTCCTGCACGAGCACGTAGTCGATGTCCGGCCCCAGGGTGAGGGCCAGGTTGGAAGGCAGGGTCCAGGGGGTGGTGGTCCAGGCCAGGAAATAGGTATGATCATCCAGGGTTTCCCGCAGCAGGGCGGCCTCACCGGCCCGGCTCAGGGGATCGGCGTGAGGGGGCGTTGCGGGGGCGGAGACCCCGCTGCGGGGGGTGACGGAAGACCCGGAGGGGCTGGAGGCAGGGGGGAGACCTCCCCCTTTAATCACCTTGAAGCGCACGGTAATGGCCGGGTCGTGAACATCTCTGTAGCCGCCCAGGTTGAGTTCGTGGGCGGAAAGCACCGTGGCGCAGCGGGGACAGTAGGGCAGGATGTAGTAGCCCTCGTAGAGAAGGCCCTTCTCCCAGAGACTCTTCATCACCCACCAGATCGTCTCCATGTAGTCCCCGTCCATGGTCTTGTAGTCGTTATCAAAATCCACCCAGCGGCCCAGACGGGTAATGATGGCCCTCCATTCCTTTACATAGCGGAGCACCGCGGAACGACAGGCTTCGTTGAATTTGGCGATGCCGTAGCTTTCTATGTCCGTCTTGGAATTGAGGCCCAGTTCTTTTTCAATGAGCGTCTCGACGGGAAGACCGTGACAGTCCCAGCCGAAACGGCGTTCCACCTTCTTCCCCTTCATGGTCATGTAACGGGGAATGATGTCCTTGATGGTACTGGGGATAAAATGACCGAAGTGAGGCATGCCCGTGGCAAAGGGAGGGCCGTCGTAAAAGACAAACTCTTCCCTTCCCTCGCGTTGAGAAACTGATTTTTCAAAGATATGATTCTTCTCCCAAAAGACGAGGATCTCCTCCTCAAGTTTAGGAAAATTGACCCTGGGGTCTACACTTTTATACACGGAATCCCTCCGAAGCGGCAGAACATCTGGCTATACTATGCCATAAATGCAGAAAATAGGGAATAGCGGAGCCGGCTTCAACAGGAAGTACCGGCGTTTACTTTTTTCATCCTCAAAATTCCCCTAAAAACAGCATGCTTTGAAGAAAGAATTCACCACAAGGTCGAAAAAGTCAAAGAGGGAAGAGAAAACGAGGCTTTGAACCGGAACTTGTTCGACTTATGCTCATCATGTATCTCATGCCTCCTAATATATTCGAGGGAGCCGAAAGGCGAACCGTAGCTTCGCACTCCCCTGTTATTCTTAGGGGTAAAATTATCTCTTGTGAATCACAGCGGCCTGATGAAAAATTTATAGTGGAAATTCATTAATTTCTTTAAGTTTTTATTGCGTCTGACGTTCCGGCTGTTTGGCGACGGTTTTGCAAGCCCGATAAAGAAAATCGTAGGTTTCCAGGGCTTGCAAAAATGCGGGTGGAGTGTGGCGTGGGAATGAAGCGTAGCGGAATGACCTAGCCATTGCGGAGGCCGAGGTCTCTGATGCTGCGCAAGCAGCTTCCTCTTTAGGCCCCGAAGCGTATACAGTCCTGTTAGGCGACGTATTTATGCTTTATATATTAGACTTGTTCAATGCCCGGTTGGTTATCTCACAAGTCTTGTAATTTTTCGCCCTTGAGGCTACGAAACTTCCGTTTTTTAACGAAAATTATTCAGAAGTTGAAGTTTCTGAATAATTTTATTGTTACTTATCTGGATTATGAAAAAGTATTATCTATGATACCAAATATATGCAATCTCATTAGCAGTATTATACCAATATTTGTAATTTGGTCGTCCAAAATGCTTTACCGAAAATACCATAGTATTATTTATTCTTATCCTTTTTTTAAAAAATAATGGCTTTTCTTTTATATTAAAAATACTATTAA
>JAIRNJ010000053.1 GCA_031258115.1 Treponema sp.
CGGCCGAGCAGATTCTTTTCTGCCAAGCCCTGCGGATGATGGCCGAATGCGCCGAAATTCTTGGATTACCCGGATTGCCGTATCGAAGTCTGGCGGAGGAACTGCTCCTGAAAATAGACCGGTTTTTTTGGAATCCCCGGCTTCATGCTTATATAGATAGCTTTTCTTCAGGGAAAAACAACATAACAAGGCATGCCAACATATTTTCAATTCTCTTTAATCTCGTTGATAAAAAACAGCAGGGAGAGATAATTCGTAATGTATTGCAAAACGATGAGATACCCCAAATAGTCACTCCCTATTTTAAGTTTTATGAATTGGAAGCATTCTGCGCCGCAGGTGAAACCGTCAGGGTTCATAAAGAAATATTATCCTATTGGGGCGGTATGCTGAATCTTGGAGCCACTACGTTCTGGGAGGAATATTACCCACACATGAAATTTCCGGAGCACTATGCTATGTACGGAGACAAATATGGAAAGAGCCTTTGTCATGCCTGGGGTTCAAGTCCTGTTTATCTTTTAGGCAGATATTTTTTAGGCGTATATCCTGATGCCGGGGCTTATAGGCATTTTGCCTGCGCTCCTGACCTGGCCGATCTTGAATGGATGGAAGGGGTTGTACCTGGTCCCGGAGGTGATATCAGGGTTTATATGGACAAAAGGAAGGTGAACGTATATTCTCCGAAAATTCCGGGGATACTCATGCTAAAGGATAAATGGATAGAAATATCCCCCGGAAAAATGATAGAAGTAAAAACCGGTATTATTCAGGAAAGTTCATAGACACCGGCAAGCCGGAGGTCTTGAGGAAAGAGCTTAATCCTTTCCCTGCGGGTCCCCGGTCTTTTTTACTGTACTGAAACCATTACCGAGCATCTCCGCGATTGGAATCCCCAGATCATCGCTAATGCTGATACGATAAACCGACATACTCTTCCCCCGTGAAAGGCAGCGGGAGCGGGCTATGAGGCGTGTCCCCCTGCTGCTCTTCAAAAAAGAGATACTGCAGGACTGCCCTACGGTGATACCGCGATCCTCCCCGGAGGCCAGTTCGAGGTTACAGTGGACGGCAAAGGCAAGGTCGGCCAGGGTAAAAATCGCCCCGCCCTGAATGGCGCCGCCCGCGTTCCGGTGAATGTCCTGAATCTCCATGCTGCACTGCACGCTTTCATCGTTTGCCGAGTCGATGACGATCCCCGCGCCGGAAGCCCATTGGTCGGCTTTGAAAAAATGCCGTATCTTTTCCAGATTTCTTTCCATAATTCCACTATTTTAGGATAAGGCCGCCGCATTTGTCTATAAAAAACGCCGCAAAATACCGATAATCACGATAAGGGAGAAATATATGGCAACAAAATGCATACACTGCGGTTCTTCATCCTACGGGCCCGGCTGTTCCAAAAGTCTCAACGGACTGCACCAGCATAATAATGATGAAAAACGATGCATCTACTGCGGTTCATCATCCTACGGAACCGGCTGTCTTCAAACCCCTACCAGGGTACATATCCACGGACACGGAGCCAACAAGTGTATCTATTGCGGTTCCACAGTTTCAGGCATGGGCTGCAAACACAGTCCCACGGGGCATCACGAGAAGTAAAGTTTTTAGCGGATCTGTTCAGAAACTGAAGTTTCTGAACAATCCCAGCATTGCTTCCAGCACACCGCCGGCAACGGCAAGCGCCTTGTCGGAAACGGTGAAGCAGTGTTCCCGTTTGCAGCGGGGATCGATATCCCCGGCCTTCATCCCCTTAAAAACTTCAATTCCGGAAGGAAGAATTCCCCGGACTACACCGTCAATACAGGCCTCTATGGGGAGCCCTGAGACTTCCGCAACCGTATCCCCGGCCTGTACCGTATCCCCGATTGAAGCCAGGGCCCTGAAGATTCCCGCCGCAGGAGAGCGGAGAAGCCGTTCGACGCTGTAACCGCCGATCTCGCCGGGGACGCCGGTGTTGGGAAGGGCACCGCCTTTGCCAATGACCCGGCCGAGTGTATGTCCCCGCATGGTTTCTATGACGGCATGACAATCCGTTCCCGCATTAAAGCCCGGCCCCAGCGCAATAACGCCGCGGGCATCGTTACGGGAAGTGCCGGTATTGCGTTTCGCCATGATCGCATCAATCAGTACCGGGGCCTTCAGTTGATCCCTGCAATTGCATTGAGGATCGACCAGGACGGCGATTTTTCCTTCTCCCGAAATGCGGAGGGCCTCTTCCGCGTTTGCAGCCAGCGCCGCTTCACAATCTTCGACCTGCGCACGGTTTTGGTAGACCGCTTCGGAAAAGCAGACGCTCCTGCGCACCGCAAGCGGCTTTTCAACTTCGGTCATCACGATATCGAAACCGGCGTGGCGGAGCCGCAGGGCTGTGCCGGAAGCGAGATCCCCCGCGCCCTTTATCAATACCGTCCCGAATCTTTTCGAATTCAAATCCGTTTCCATAGTTTTTGGGCAAGTTCCCTTGAGCGGGCGAACAAAGCCTCTTCATCAATGTTCTTAAGTACCCGCTCTTCCATGATTAACCTGCCGTTGATAATCGTAGTATCCACATGACGGCCCGAAAAACCAAAGAGGATGTGGCTGTTGATCGTGTTTTCGTTCAGGGGCGTAGGGGCTTTGTAATCCACGATGATGATATCCGCATAGTGATCTTTCTTTAAGGCGCCGAGTTTGCCTTTGATGAAACGTTCCATGATTGTCTTGTTGTTTTCAAAAAGCATGAGATGAGGTTCCGCCCAGGCAACAGAAGGAATACCGGCTCCGTGTTTATGGAGAATTGCCGCTGTCTTTAGGGACTCGATCATGTCGGAACTGTAGCCGTCGGTTCCAAGTCCCATGAGTATCCCCTTTTTAAGCATGGTCAATACCGGGGAAAGACCGACGGCATTTCCCATGTTGGATTGGGGATTGTGAATCACCGCAACATTGCTTTCCTTGAGGAGATCCATCTCTTCTTCCGTTACGTGAACGCAATGAACGGCCAGCGACTTTTCGGAAAGCAGTCCGTATGCATGGAGTCTCTCAATTACCCGCATGCCGTATTTGCCCACGGCGTCGATCTGATCCTCAATTCCTTCCGCCGCATGAATATGAAAACCAATTCCGCAGGAGGAGGAGGCCTCGATACACTGTTTCATCGTCTTTTCGCCAACGGTCATCTGCGCGTGCATGCCGAACAGGGACTTTAGCATATCGTCATTCTTTGACGCACAGTGTTTTGCAAAATCCATATTTTCCGCAATACCCGCAGCGGCAATTTCAGGTCCGTCCCGGTCGGAAACTTCATAGCAGAGGTTGCTCCGTATACCGGACAGTTCCGCGGCTTCCGCTATCCTGAAGAGGCTCCCCCGGACGGCAAAGGGACTTGCATGGTGATCGATTACCGAAGTAACGCCGGAATGTATCCCGTCGATCATGGGGCCGATTGCGCTGTAGTACACGTCTTCCGGACCGAGTTCCTTGTCAAGCCGCCACCAGAGACCGGAGAGAATTTCTGTGAAGGTCGTAGCAGGCTTAGTTCCAAGGTTCATGCCGCGGGCAAAGGTACTGTAGTAGTGCATGTGGGGAGTGATGAAACCGGGCATCACGACGCGGCCCCGGGCGTCGATGCGTTCCGCGTCCGGGTATCTTGACTCAAGGGCGGCGCTCTCGCCCAGATCGGCAATGAGTTTGCCCTCAATGGCTAGGGCGCCCTTTTCAATAAAGGGCATCGAAGGATCGCGGGTTACGAGGCGGCCGTTAATAATTAAAATCATATCTACCTCAACAGGTAACTGTATTTGCTTTCGATCAAATCGATCACGGCAGCATATTTTTCCGGAAGAGTGTTTTCTTCCCTGCGCCAGGTGAAGCTTGTCTTATCCTGCAGGCGCACACGCCAGGAACCGTCCCCGAAGGAGAAGAAACCGGGATTGCCACTGTCCATAAAATCTTCACCGCTGCTGAAGACCGTAAGTTTTTCCCGGTAAGGCGATCCGGAATGGGGACAGAAGGTTGCGCAGTTGCCGCATTCGTTACACATGCGGTCGATGTGAAGGATCTGATGAATTCCTTCGACGCTCCCCGGTTCCGCATCGCTTATCATTACGTTTGCCCGGTTGGGACAGACATCAACACAGATCTCGCAGATACGGCTGCATGAAAGACAGCGGCCTGAATCTTTTTCTATTTCCGTTTTACCGCTTCCCCCGGCAAGCACTCCCTTCTTTGCATAGACTTCCGGAATGCTCTCCATCCGGCCGGAGAGGAACTCATGCCCGTCAATAAAATCAATTTCGAGGGAAAGTTTTTTAAGGATATCCCTGCTTGCTCTTTTGGCATCCTTGACGGCTTTTACCACCGTGGCGCTGCCTGCCTTGCAGTCACCGGCTATGTACACATCTTTAAGACTGCATGCGCAGTATGCGTTCACCAGGGGCATACCTTTTGAATCAAGCTCAATTCCGTTCCGGGTAAAGATGCCGGTATCGACCCGCGCGCCCACCGCGCTTATCACCCGGTCTGTACGGATCTCTTTTCTCAAGTCCGAAGCCTTAACGCTCCTGCGGCCTCCCTCATCGTAATCTCCCAGAACCATTTGTTCACAGACAAGGGTGGTGCCTGTATATGAGAGAGGGGCCAGCAATTCCAGAAATTCAACTCCGTCTTCAAGAGCGCCTTCAATCTCTTCGATTTGAGCCGGCATGAATTCACGGGTTCTCCGGTATACGATAGAAACTTTTTCAACTCCCCTGTTCCTTTTTGCCGCCCTGGCGCAGTCCATGGCAACGTCTCCTCCGCCGATGACAACTACCTCCCTTCCCAGATCAAGATTGAGAAAAGAGCGTTTTGAATCTTCAAGAAAGGCAAGCGCGTCAAGCGCCCCTTCAAGTTTTATGTCGCCGGGAAGCCATGCTCCTGTCGCAATAACCACAAAGCGGTGATGTTTCCGCAATTCTTCTATAGAGTCTATCTCCGCAGCGAATTTAAATTCCACACCGGTCTTTTCCGCAAGGGCAAGATCCTGTTTAATCGAAGATTCGGGAATTCTGAATGAGGGGATCACATACTCCACGATGCCGTAGGGCCTCTCCCGTTTTTCATAAACCGTAACCGGCACCCCGTTCCGTCTCAAAAAAATTGCGGCCGCAATGCCTGCAGGCCCGGCGCCGATAACTCCGGCGGACCGGGAAGTTTTCAGGGGCGGTGTTTTCATTGAGGCGATATATTCATCTCCCGCTTTTTTACAGGCAATGCGTTTCGCCTCACGGATTGCAAGAGAATCGTCATAGTCCACGCGTGTACAGTAAGATTGACACTGGTGATCGCATATTGCACCGAGGATCGCGGGAGCGGTGTTTTCGGCAAGAATGATTTCGTAAGCTCCCCTGTAGTCGCCTTTTGAAAGACGGTCAAGGTATTCCGGTATCTTCTGATGAATCGGACAGCCTCCCCTTCTGCAGGGAGCCTTGGCGCAGTCAAAGAGAGGCAATTCTGAATTTGTTTTCCGCGAAGCGCTCTGCCGGTATTCCCGGCGGTAACGTTTCATTCCGCTTATCCGGGCAGCCAATTCATTGAGGGATCGAGTATTAATGCCCTTCCCGGTTTCTATTCCCTGGGCAATCAGGGCAAGCTGTTTGAAGCGTTCATAACCTCCCGGTTTGAGCAGGGTGGTGGCAACCGTTACCGGCGCGATACCCGAGGAAAGAATATCTTTCAGGTTGAAGGCATCGGCGCCGCCCGAATAGGAAACGGGAAGTTCATCCCCAAAAACTCCGGCAAGTTTTTTTGCAACGTTTATGGAAAGGGGAAAGAGGGAGCGGCCTGACATATACATTTCATTCCCCGGAAGTTCATCTTGTTTTATCTCTACCGGGAAAGTATTGGTAAGCTTTACGCCGAAGCTCAAATTGTTTTTCTTGGCGGTATCAAGCAGGCGGCGGATCATACCGATTGCATCATCAAACTGAAGATCGTTTTTAAAATGATGATCGTCAAAAGAAACGGAACCATAAGCCATTTCGTCCAGAAGGCGGCGGGCCGTCTCGTATCCCAGCAGAGTAGGATTACACTTAATGTAGGTGTTGAGTTTCTTTTCTTCAATAAGATAAGAGGCTATCTTTTCAATCTCTTCACGGGGACAGCCGTGCAATGTTGAAAGGGTAATGCCCGGAGAAACGGCAGGAGAAATGGATTCGAGATCCTTTTTTGAAAAATGTGTAAAGACTGCGGTATTGTTTTCAATCCATGAATAACAGGAAGCCCAGGCCCGGGTTCCTGAAGCGTCTTTAAGGCCTTCAATAAAAGCGTCAATCTTCGGAGAAGTGATCCCTTCAAAGCTGTAGCCCACGCTCATGTTGAACATGAAATCCCGCTGTTCGGCAAGGCCGTATTCCCGCGCCAGCACATGACAGAGAAACCATGCCTTGATGTATTCGGCAAGCGCCTCCTCTACGGTCAGTTCCGTAGACCACTCGACATTGTAGCCTGAGTCCATCGCATTGATGCAGGGCCGGCTGATGGCCCTGCGCATCTCTGCGCCGTCCATTGTCTGTACGGTTTTGAGTTCCATGAAGCGGGCGCCGGAAAGATAGGCGGCGGCGATATTCTGGGCAAGCTGTGAATGGGGCCCTGCCGCAGGCCCTACCGGAGAAGCAAGGGATTGCCCGAAGATTCTGAAATTTCCGCGGCCCCGGTAGAATTTCTCACTCCTGATACCAAAGATTGAATTGTGATTCTTATACTCCCCTTCAACCCGCCGGAGGAGATCCGGAAAGGGGATCGGTCTCATGATTTCACTCATGTTACAAGTATAACATATCCGGGCCTCCTGCAAAACCCGGTTGGTTTTGAAAGAGCCCCATCCGTCAAAAAATTTAAGGACGGTATGGAGTTCCCTTCATGGGAAGCCTGTCCCGGAGAACGCCGTCTCTTGCAAGATATGCCCCGCCTATCGCAGGACACACCGGAATGGCGGCAAGTTCCCCTACTCCCTTGGCTCCGAAAGCCAGGGAAGAAGGATGCCGCGGCTTTACAAAGATGATCTCCATGGGGGGAGCGGCATCGGAACGGAGGAGACCCAGGGTGCCGTATCTCCGCAGGGGCCGGCCTCCCTCCAGGGGAAAGTCCTCGGTAAGGGCATAACCCATCCCCATGAGGAGGCCGCCTTCGATCTGACCTTCCGCGGACAGGGGGTTTACCACAGTCCCTATGTCGTAGGCCGCAGTGATACTGTCAACCCTGCCTTCGCTGTCAAGGATCGCCATCACGGCGGAATAGCCGTAGGCCACATGGCTTACCGGATTCGTCTTGCCGGAACCCATGGGATCGGTCAGGCCCAGATACTCGCCGTAAAATTCCTTCCCTTCAAGGGATTCAAGGCTGCCCTGCGCTTCATCCATGGCGGCCCTGAGTTTCAATGCGGCCTGATGCAACGCCTCCCCGGTAAAGAGAGTCTGCCGGGAAGCGGTGGTGGTGCCTGAATCGGGAGTACGTTCCGTGTCGGGAGTTTCAACCGTAAAGGCGCCGGGAGGAAGGCCGGTAGTCTCGCATGCGATCTGCAAAATTACCGTCGCAAGTCCCTGACCGATACAGGCGGCGCTGGTTCTGATATGAAGCTTTCCTTTTTCAATTGAGATGATGCAGCGGCCCGTATCGGGAAGTCCCACGCCGAGACCTGAGTTCTTCATGGCGCAGGCAATGCCCGCGGTCTTTCCGGTTTTTGCCGCCTCTTCAAATTTATCTTTTAAGGCAAGAAGGCACGCCTCAAGCTCCGTATCATCCCCGGCAATCTGTCCGTTGGGCAGGGATTCTCCGGGATGTATCGCATTGCGGTAACGGATTTCCCATGGACTAAGGCCGGCCATTGCCGCAAGGAGATTGAGACAGCTCTCCATGGCAAAGCAGGACTGGGTTACTCCGAAACCGCGGAAGGCCCCCGCAGGAATATTGTTGGTATAGACCGCGGTTCCTTCTATATCAATGTTCTGAAAATTGTAGGGCCCTGCCGCATGGGTGCAGGCCCGCTGGAGCACAGGCCCGCCAAGACTCGCATAGGCCCCGGTATCGGAAACGATCACCGCCTTCATTCCGGTGAGCCTTCCCTCTTCATCACAGCCCAGCGTAAAATCCATCTCCATGGCGTGGCGTTTGGGATGGACGGCGATACTCTCTTCCCTGCTCAGGCAAACCTTTACCGGTTTTTTGAGAAGCCATGCGGCAAGACACGCATGATGCTGAACACTCATGTCCTCCTTGCCTCCGAAACCGCCGCCGACAAGCTGCCCCCTTACCCTGATCTGTTCCGGCTTAATACCGAGCATACGGGAACATTCCCGCCGTTCATCGTAGACGCTCTGTCCGCCGGAATAGAGAACGAGTCTGCCGGCTCCATCGGGAAGGGCGATGGCGCATTCAGGCTCCATGAACGCATGTTCTGTAAAGGGTGTCGAAAAATGTCTGCTCACAACATACCTTGATTCCGCGATGGCCTTTTCCGCGTTTCCGCGAACAAGATGTTCATGGGCCAGTATGTTGCGTTCCCTGTTGTGGATCAGCGGCGCGCCTTCCGCCATTGCGGAAGCGGGATCGAGAAGAGCTTCCAGAACTTCGTAGTCTACACGGATGAGGGCCTTTACCTTTTCAAGGCTCTCCTTCCCCCTGCATACCACAAGCGCTACGGCGTCTCCCACAAAACGGGTGATCCCTCCTTCGCCGATCATCACATCATAATCGGAAATAAAAGCGAGATGGCCTATCTTGTTATTGCCCGGAACATCGGCCGCGGTAAAGATCGCAGCACAATCCGGATGAGCCAGGGCTTCCGCCGTATCAATTTTTAAAATCCTTGCACGGGGATGAGCGGCCCGCAAGGCAGAGGCATGAAGCATGTTCTCAAAGAAAAGATCGTCCGCATACTTTCCGGTTCCCAGTGTTTTTGTTTCCGCATCGATGCGGTGGAACTTTTCTCCCAGCCTGCCGCTGAAATTCTTTTTTGGAACAGGCCTGCCGTTCCGGAAAAATTCCGCCGCCAGGAGTATTGCCCTGACGATCTTTACATAACCTGTACAGCGGCAGATGTTCGGCCTGATGGCCCTGCGGATCTCCGCTTCGTCCGGATCGGAGGCAGCATCAAGGAGAGCTTTGGCCGCCATCACCATGCCGGGAATACAGTAACCGCACTGTACCGCGCCGGCTTCGGCAAACGCAAAGGCATACACTTCCCTTTCCCGTATGTTCAAACCTTCGGGGCTGACAACTTTTTTTCCCGCGCACTTTCCCAGAGTCAATACGCATGAACGCACAGCCTTCCCGTCAAGCAGGACGGTACACGCTCCGCAGGCTCCCGAAGCGCAGCCGTTTTTTGCGGCGGTCAAATGAAGATCGTAACGGAGGAAATCGAGAAGCCTGCGGTTTTCCTCACCCTGAACTTCTTTCCCGTTAACGATCAGGCTTACCGGCATCAACCGGGCCCTTCCAGTTTCAAAAGCGTTTCAGGATCGTCGGCATCGAAAAGCACCGTTTCATTTTCTACTTCAACGGAATACACAGCCTCTGGATGCCCCGCCTTTATGTCCCGGGGATGCTCCCCTTCCTGCAGGGACAACAATTCTTCACGGAAAGACGCGGAAAACAAAACAGGATTTCCCGGGCGCCCTTCGCAAAACCCGCCCGGGCCGTTCCTCATGGTGTGCCGGAAAAAGGGCTGAATGATCTGCCCTTCGGTTTTAGCCGCACCGATGATCCGCGTTACCGTTTCCGTATCCAGGAGAGGCTGGTCGCAGGGGAAGAAGAGATACCAGTCCGCGGAGGAAGCCTCCACTCCGAGCCGTACAGATTCCCGCTGCCCCCTTTCAGGATGATCGTTGCGAATAATTTTTATGCTCCGTAAATGCGAAAGTTTCAGGGCCTCAGAGACAGCCTCGTCAAACGAGGTAACAAGAATAACATTTTTGATACAATCAATGCCGCAGGCCAATTCGAGAGTATGCCTGACCAGGGTTTTTCCCCGGAAGGGAACAAGCAGTTTATTCTTTCCGCCGAACCGCCGCGAAAAACCCGAGGCCATCAGAATGGCGTCAACAGCGCTTTCTCTCAAATTACAATCCTTGCCTTAATCCTGAATATGACTATACTATGTGTCAATGGAACTGTCAAATTATTCACCGGTAAAAAACGGCGGGGGCGAATCCCCGGCGCAATCGCTCCTGTCAAGCTGTACATCGGGGGGCTGCGGGGCCAAGATTGAAGCGGACGCCCTGGTCTCTCTCCTTTCGGGGCTCAGGCTGAAGAACGATCCGGCCCTCATCGCGGGCTTCGGCGGCAACGAAGATGCGGCGCTGTACCGCATTGCCGAAAATACGGTACTGGTTTCCACGGTGGATTTTTTTCCGCCCATGGTTGACGATCCTTTTCTCTTTGGAAAGATCGCCGCGGCAAACGCATTGAGCGACATCTACGCAATGGGAGCGAGTCCCCTCTTTGCGCTCAACATGGTTTGCTTTCCGGAAAAAATGGACAAGGCGATACTTGCGGAGATCCTTCGCGGCGGAGCGGAAAAAGTTCTGGAGGCCGGCGCGGTTCTTGCGGGGGGACATTCGATATACGATCATGAAATAAAGTACGGGCTTGCCGTCACCGGGATCGGCGAAGAGGAACTGGTACTGCGCAACAATGCATGCAAGACAGGCGATGCCCTCATCCTCACCAAGGCCCTGGGCATAGGCCTTGTAATGTCCGCCATGAGGGCCGGGAAGGCGGATGAGGCATTCGTAAAGAAGGCGGTCTCTTCGATGGAGAGACTTAACCGTTATGCGGCCGAAAAAATCACCGCGATGAACAGGGCCGCGGAAAAACCGGTTCACGCCTGCACGGACGTTACGGGCTTCGGGCTTCTCTCTCATGCCGCGGAAATGGCCGGGGACTCACACAGCATACTTATCGAACCGGGCGCCCTCCCCCTTCTTCCCGGCGCCCTTGAGTATGCGGAAGCCTTCTATACTACTGCGGGAGCCCAGCGTAACCGGAATCACATGGCGGGCAGGGCGGAAACAGAGGGCGTGGCGGAGGCCGTGCAGGAGATCTGCTTTGATCCCCAGACATCGGGAGGGCTCCTTGTTTCGGTAGATATGAAAAAGGCGCAGGAACTCTGCGATCTCATAAAGGCGGATGACTCCGATGCGGCGATCATCGGAGAAGTTGCGGACAGGGGAAACTGTCCGGTAATATTACTGTAAAGGAGAATGATTCATGGAAACCATTAACGCAACAGGGAAACCCTGCCCCATCCCGGTAATTGAGGCGAAGAAGGCGCTCCGTTCATGCGCCGCCGGAGACACGGTGCGCATCCTGGTAGATAACGACATCGCGCGGCAGAACCTTGAAAAGATGGCCAAAGGCATGCATTCGGCCTTCAGTTTTGAAAAACAGGGCGACGGAAACATACTCATCATCCTCAGGGCGCAGGAAGGGGCTCCCGGCCGGAAGGAAGAGAGGAGCGGCCTGGTTCTGGCAATCGGAAAGAATACAATGGGTACGGGTAACGAAGAACTCGGCGCTATTCTGATCAAGAGTTTTGTTTATTCATTGACGGAACTTGATCCTCCGCCCGAGATGATCCTCTTCTTCAATTCGGGAATTAAATTGAGCACGGAAGGTTCCGCCGCCGTCAAGGATCTGAAAAGTCTGGAAGAAAAAGGCTGCATCATCTCAAGCTGCGGCACCTGTCTTGATTTCTACAATCTCAGGGACAAGCTTGCCGTGGGAAATGTAACAAACATGTACGCTATCGCCGAAGCAATGGCCCAGGCGGGAAAACTGATCAATATCTAGGATAGAGCATTGAGCGACCGCGCGCCCCCTGAATATGTGTTCAGTTTCAACAGGACTGTTGATGCCATCATGGGAGAAAAATGCCTCATGGACGCGGGGATTCCGGTAATGGTGATGCCCATGCCTGCCTACATGGGAAGCAGCTGCGGGATATGCCTCCGGCTAGAACCGGAAAATTTTGAAGAGGCGAAAAAACTTTTGAAGGACACATACAGCCGGATCCTGCAGGTAACGGAAGATCCTGAGGGGAAACTTTTCAGGGAACAATGAGAAACCTGCGCGATTATTTTTATAAACTTGAAAAAAGAGTTATCACGGTAATCGGGAGCGGGGGAAAAACTTCCCTCATACTTCTGCTGGCAGAACAAAACTGCGGGAAAAAAGTTCTTGTGACCACCACCACAAGAATGTACATTCCCAAAGAGATGAAGGGCGTTTGTGTCGCAGGCACATTAAATGAGGAAAGCGGTAAACTTGAATCCCCCCCCTTGAATGAACTTGAAGAGATCTCTTCCCGCTTCGATCTTGTTCTTATTGAAGGAGACGGTTCAAGGGAACTGCCGCTTAAAGCCTGGGCCGCATGGGAACCGCTTGTTCCGCCCTGGACGGATCTGAGTATCGGCATTATACCACTCCGGCCTCTGGGCATGGCGGCAAGCGGCAGACTCATTCACCGCCTGCCCCTCTTCTCGGATCTCACCGGAATCCGGGAAGGGGAAGCAATCAAACCGGAACATATAGCCACGGCGATCAGCGGCCTTCACGCGGGGAAAACCGGCAGGGGACTCTTTGCCGCGGCGGCAGGCATGAAGATTCTCTTTTTCAACCAGATTGAAGATAAGGAGGAGATGCGGAGAGCCGTGGAAATTGCCGGCCTTCTTCCGGCGGAATTCCGTTCCGGCCTCCATTCGATTGTTGCGGGGAGCGTCAAAGAAAACCGGCTTGATATTCTGTGGGAATAGCTTATATTAAATAGAGAGTTTGAAGTTTTGAAACAGGCTCAAGGATACAAAGATGAGCATTGGACAAAGTATACCCAGAGTAGATGCCTTTGAAAAAGTTACCGGCCGGGCAAAGTACACTGCCGACCTGGCCGACAGGAATGCCCTTGTCGCCAAAGTGCTTCATTCAACCATTGCCAACGGACTGGTCAGGAAGATCGATACCGGTGAGGCCGAAAAGATTCCCGGAGTAGTAAAGATCCTCAGTTGTTTCGATGTGCCGGACATAGAGTTCCCCACGGCGGGGCATCCCTGGTCTACCAACCCGGCTCACCAGGATCCCACAGACCGGAAGCTCCTCAACAAGAGGGTAAGGCTCTACGGGGACGATATCGCGGCGGTCATTGCGGAGGATGAAGTGGCCGCTTCCAGGGCTCTCAACGCTATCAAGGTTGAGTATGATGAATACCCGGCGCTGCTGAGTCCCGAAGAGGCGATGGCCGAAGGCGCTCCTCTCCTTCATGAAAACTGTCCCAACAACATACTCAAGCATACGGTGATTGAAGACGGAAACTTTGAAGAGGCAGTCAAGGAACCGGGCCTTCTCCGCTTTGACAGTGTTTATGAAACTCCAATCGTGCAGCACTGCCACATAGAACCGGTTGTTTCCTTTGCGTACATGGAAGCAGGCAGGATCGTGGTGGTGTCCTCGACCCAGATACCCCATATCGTGCGCCGCATTGTCGCTCAGGCGCTGGGGCTTCCCTGGGGCAAGGTACGGATCATAAAACCCTATATAGGCGGCGGCTTCGGCAACAAACAGGATGCCCTCTATGAACCGCTCAACGCATTCCTGACCAGGGCGGTCGGGGGAAGGCCGGTAAGACTGGAACTCAGCAGGGAGGAGATCTTCTATGCCACAAGGGTGCGGCATGCGGAGAAGATCTTTCTTTCAAGCTGGGTGCGTCCCAACGGCCGGATCGTTGCGCGTTCCTACAAGGCCCTCTCAACCCAGGGCGCCTACGGTTCCCACGGACACGGAGTTACCGCAAAGGGAACAAATGTGTTCCGTCAGCTTTATCAGGACGAGAAGGCGAGGAAGACTGAATTCTTTACGGTATACACCAACACTGCTACCGCGGGGGCCATGCGCGGCTACGGTACTCCCCAGGCGATCTTTGCCGTTGAAAGCCATATAGAGGAACTCTCTCTCAGACTGGGCCTCGATCCTCTGGAGTTCCGTTTCATGAACGTGATGCCTGTAGGCTGGCAGGATCCCTTTACCAAAAACATCAACTACTTCGATTCATTTCATCAGTGTGTGGAAAAGGGCAAGGCTTATATCGGCTGGGACGAAAAACGGAAACTCTACCAAAACCAGAACGGCCCTCTGCGCCGCGGAGTCGGTATGAGCCTGTTCTGGTACAACACTGCCGTGTGGCCGATCTCCATAGAGATCTCCTCATGCAGGATGATCCTCAACCAGGACGGCAGCGTTCAGGTGCAGATCGGCGAAACGGAAATAGGCCAGGGCGCCGACACGGTCTTTACCCAGCTTACCGCGGATACCCTGGGCATTCCCTGGCAGAATGTTCATGTGATCTCTACCCAGGATACAGATATTACTCCCTATGGTTCAGGCGCCTACGGTTCAAGGCAGACCTATGTCGGAGGAGCGGCAATAAAGCAGACGGCATCGCAGCTCAAGCGGAAGATCCTCCTCTATGCCCATGAGTACACCCGCATGCCTTTGGAAAATCTTGACATCATCGATGCCGTTATCGTACTTACAAGCAGTAACAAGCGGCCGCTCATGAGCCTTGCGGAACTTGCGACAAAAACACTGTACAGCGAACAGAAAGCGGAACACCTCGCCGCCGAGGGAACCGCACAGGTCAAGACCAACGCATTCAGCTTCGGCTGTTCCTTTGCCGAAATTGAGGTTGACATTCCCATGGCGAAGCTCCGCCTCCTCAACCTGATAAACGTTCACGATGCGGGCAGGATCATCAATCCCCAGACCGCCGGAGGGCAGGTTCACGGCGGCATGAGCATGAGCATCGGTTACGGCATGTTTGAAGAATTCAAATACGATCCGAAAACAGGAAGACTGCTCAACGGAAACTTCCTGGATTACAAGCTGCCCACAACACTGGATCATCCCCGGCTGGAGGCGCAGTTTGTGGAAAACTGGGAACCCACCAGCATCTTCGGTACCAAGGCTCTGGGAGAGCCGCCGACCGTACCCTGCGCGCCGGCAATCCGCAATGCGTTGCTCAACGCGACAGGAGTTGCGGTAAACCGTATCCCGCTGACCCCCCATGTTCTTTTTGAAGAATTCAAAAAGGCCGGGATCATTAATTGAGGATTTTTTATGTATGATATAGAAGCCCTGTACGAAGCGGAATCCGTCGATCATGCAATAAAATTACTAAAGGAGCATCCCGATGCAAAGATCATCGCCGGGGGAAGCGATGTACTGATCAAGATCCGGGAAGGGGATCTGGCCGGAATAAGCCTTGTAAGCATACAGGGCCTTGATGAACTGCGGGGGATACGCATGGAAGGGGACGATCTTAAGATAGGCGCCCTGACCAGTTTTTCCCGCATCATCAGGGATCCCCTGATACTGAAACACATACCGGTTCTTGCCGAAGCCGCCGATACCATCGGAGGGCCGCAGCTCCGCAACATCGCTACCATCGGAGGAAACACCTGCAACGGAGTTACGTCGGCCGACAGCGCCTCTACCCTTCTCGCCTGGGATGCCGTCATGGAATACAGGGGCCCTGACGGAATCAGAAAGGCTCCCATACAGGAACACTATGTCTCCGCGGGAAAGACCAGCATCCGCCCGGCAGAACTACTGCTGGGCATCATCATCCCCAAAGCAAGTTACGAAAACTGTTTCGGGCATTACATCAAGTACGCCATGAGGGAAGCCCTTGACATCGCAACTCTCGGCTGTTCGGTAAACGTAAAGCTTTCCCGGGACAGGCGGAACATCGAAAGCCTCCGCATGGCTTACGGAGTGGCGGGCCCCATCCCCCTCAGGGCAAAAAGCGCGGAGGAGGAAGCGGCGGGGAAGCCGCTAAATGCCCAAAGCATCGACGCAATCGCGGAGGCTGCCATCAGGGACATCAATCCCCGCAGCAGTTGGCGCGCAAGCAAAGAATTCCGCATTCAGCTTGCCGGAGAAATGGCCAGGCGCGCGATAACAGAATCGACGCGCCGTGCAGGAGGCAAACCGTGAACGAAGCAGAAAATACCGGCGTCAAAAAACAGATAAAGCTTATCCGCTGCAGGATAAACGGCAGGGAAACCGAAACCGCCGTTGATGTCCGCGCCTCCCTTACCGACATGCTCCGGGACGAATACCGGCTTACCAGTGTCAAGAAAGGCTGCGAAGTCGGCGAATGCGGAGCCTGCAATGTCATCATAAACGGAGAGAATTTCAATTCGTGCATATATCTTGCGGTCTGGGCGGACGGCAAGGACATTATCACTACCGAAGGTCTTGTTTCGCAGAGCGGGGAACTGTCCGCCCTGCAGCAGGCATTTATCGACGAAGGAGCCGTGCAGTGCGGTTTCTGCACACCGGGTTTTCTCCTGTCCGCCAAGGAAATCGTCGATTCAAAAAAAGACTACAGCGATGCCGAACTCCGCAAGCTTCTCTCCGGCCACCTCTGCCGTTGTACAGGTTATGAAAACATTCTCCATGCGGTACGCAGGGCGGTGAAGGCACAGATATAGCGGAACCGCCGTATGGCGGCGATAAAATAGAGTCTGTCCGCAAAGTAACCGGCTTTATGGACAGACACAAAATAATTCCCGTGAGCTTCACGGCTCGGAGAGACACATGAAAAAGCGCATCGTCATTGCGCTGGGCGGCAACGCCCTGGGGAACAACCTCAAGGAACAGATGATCGCGGTAAAGGGAACCGCCAGGGCGATAGCGGATCTCATCGAAGACGGACACGATGTGGTGATAAGTCACGGCAACGGCCCGCAGGTGGGCATGATCAAGCGGGCGCTTGAGGCAGGGGAAAAGTCCGAAGCCCACACTCCCTTTATTCCCCTTTCCGTATGTGTGGCCATGAGCCAGGGTTACATCGGCTACGACCTTCAGAACAGCCTCCGGGAAGAACTGCTGAACCGGGGTATCGGCAGGGGCGTTGTGTCGATCATCTCTCAAACCGTCGTAGACGAAAACGATCCCGCCTTCCAAAACCCAAGTAAACCCATCGGGGGCTTTGTCACCGGAGAGGAAGCGAGGAGGCTTGAGAGGGAAGCGGGCTATGTAATGAAAGAAGATTCAGGCCGCGGCTGGCGCAGAATGGCAGCCTCCCCCATGCCGGTAGATATTGTGGAAAAGGATGTGGTAAAAGCCCTCCTCAATGAGGGGCAGATCGTGGTGGCCTCAGGCGGCGGGGGCATCCCGGTGATTGTTCAGGGAAACCACCTCAAGGGCGCAGCCGCCGTTGTGGACAAGGATTTTGCAAGCTGCCTCCTTGCCCGGCTTGTCGACGCGGATACCCTCATCATACTCACCGCGGTAGAAAAAGTGTCGATCAACTTCCGCAGGGAAAACGAAAGACAGCTTGACCGTATGACGGTTGATGAAGCGGAGGAGTATATCCGCCAGGGCCACTTTGCCCCCGGCTCCATGCTCCCCAAAGTCGAGGCGGCGGCCCTCTTTGCCCGTTCAAAACCGGGCAGAGTTTCCCTCATCACACTGCTTGAAAAGGCAAGGGACGGCATTCAGGGAAAAACCGGCACCAGGATTTTTACTCCCAACTGAATCTGCTTACCCGGACAAAAATATTTTCTTCGGTAGGCCTTGAGGGAGCGGCATTGGGATTTAAATTGGATGCGGAAGCGCCGGGAAATATGCTGAGTTTATCACCTTCAACTACCCATGAACCCAGTTCCGTATCCTTGGTCGTCGTTGACGCATTGGCGATAAACAGCTTGTCTTCCTCCGTATAGAGGTTCCTCAGCTTCCGCTGAATCTCTCCGTTAAGATAATGAGTCAGGGTATCTTCGCCGAATTCATAGCCCCCGGAGTTTATTTCCCTGGACGAGAATTTGCAGGGAAGCGTGTAGACGGTTCCCGAGCTTGTAACAAAAGAAGTCAGCTCCCATTTTCCGGCAAGGTCGGGAGAAATATCCGAATCGTTATGCAGCATGTCTTTGCATGCGGCAGGAGTCAAAATCAGGATGATACCTATGATTACCGCAGTATTTTTTCCGCTTTTCATGTTACATCTTCCCATTTCAGACACGAATTCATAATATTATACCATAGTTTCGATATTTTCTTCAATCGATTCGTGTGATCCGTGGCGAAGGGCCCCAATTGGGCGGCGGCGTTTACTTTTTTATGCGGAATTTGCGGGAGAATATAAGCAAAATACTATTTGACCGGGTGTATCCGCCGGTTCCCGTGGACGCCGGCGAGGCGCTGGTTCACCGGATCAACGTACAGATCCATGCCTTCCAGGGGCAGCGCGCCCAGGAGAACGTCGTT
>JAIRNJ010000143.1 GCA_031258115.1 Treponema sp.
CGGGGTGATTTCTCTCTGGTAATCATCAGTGGTAATGCCGGTGATGGGAAAACAGCATTTATACAGCAATTTGAGGCCACCGCAGAACAAAAAGGCGCTCAAATTAAGCGCGGGGCAAATGGTGCAATCTTTCACCTTAACGGCAGGACCTTTCAAAGCAACTACGATGGCAGTCAAGACGAGGGAGAGGAACGTAACGGCACGGTGTTGGAGAAATTCTTTTTTCCTTTTTCCGGCAATGTTGCAAGCTGGCCAAAAAATGAAACCCGTCTAATTGCTATCAATGAAGGCCGCCTGGTAGATTTTCTTCAGGAGCACCGTGAAAATTACAGCGAGTTAGCAAAACTCATTGAACAAGGTCTGGACGGTGTTCAAATTGATGAATGTCTTGCGGTAATTAATCTTAATCGGCGTTCGGTGGTTGCGGCAGAAACAGGCAAGCCTTCTATCCTGGAAAGGCTTATTAAAACCATGTGTGCTCCGGAGAATTGGGCAAGCTGCGAAATTTGTGATATTAAAAACAAATGCTATGCTTTCCATAATGCCAGAACTTTCCAGGATACTGTTGCGGGGCCAAAGGTTCTGGAACGATTAAAACATCTTTACCTTATTACCCAGTTGCGGGGGCGTTTGCATATTACCATGCGGGATATTCGTTCCGCCTTGGCTTTTATGCTTGTGGGGAAACTGGATTGTGATGGAATCCATCGGCTCTATCTCTCCGGGGGTGAAGATAATCAAAACCGTATTCTTGGCAATTTTTATTTCAACTCTGTTTTTGGAGGTGATGGTGATACCAATGACCGGCTTCTTGGCCTACTTGGGGAAATTGATGTGGCCCTGCCCGGGAATTCGGATATTGATTTGGAACTTGATTTTCTGCACCCCAGAGTGAAGATGCTAAACCGTTTTGCTTTTACCAAAAGAGCGGGATATGATGACGATCTGCTTGAATCATTGTTTAATGAATTGCCAAGGGATTATGCATCCAGGGAACGTCTTCACCTTTTTATAAAACACCGGAAGTATTTAACACATTTGCGGCGCAGGTACTTTTTTGAATCCCGGGAGAGTCAGGATAACCGGCCTTGGGAGAAAATGCTGCCCTATGCCCATGTAAATCAATTTCTTGCGGTGCTCAATAAATCAGAACAGGAAAACCAAAAAGACACTATTTCTATTCTGGAGGCCATGAATCGTGGGGAGGGGCTGATTGATCCAAAACGTTTAGGAGCGCGCCTGGCGCTCCGTATCCGCCAGGTCGATAAAGGAACTATTCGTAGTTACCGGTTATTTGACGGCCGTTGTTTTGCCCTTATACCGGAATCCCCGGAATCTCACCATTCTTTTCTTGAATATTATCCGCAGTATCTTGCCCTTTGCTATGATTCAGGAAGTGGACACCGGGCAAAACTCCGTATCAACATAGATATGTATGAAATGCTTATGCGCCTCAATAGCGGCTACCGTGCCTGTATTGAAGAGCAGGAAGGGTTTTATCTCTCATTTTCTGTTTTTAAAAATATACTCTCAGCGGTTCCCTATCAGGAAATACTACTTACGGAAAATGGCTATCGTTTTTATCGTATTGATAAAGAAAAGAATGGCGTTCTTTCCATGATGGTTTATGAGACGGAGGCTGAATACAATGCCGATTAAAAAACGAGACAGCGAATTCAGAATCCCCAAGGTTAGCTATTTTCATTGGAATCATACAGAAATGGACCGGGTATTAACTATGCTTTTCCCGCGGCTATGGTTCGATGGATTTGGAAGCAGAAAACCGGCGCGGACTGCTCTGCTACAGCCTGAACAGTTTGTGGATGAAATGCTCTTAAAAGATAGTTATTTCCATGATTTTGATAAATATAAATCGATCGTAGAAAAATGGGTTGAGACAGACCTTTTGGATATGGTTAACCGGGGGAAAGCTAATCAGATAGTTGCGGCTCCACGTCCTTTACATGGGGCAACGTATAAATTCAGAAATGCAAAACATTGCCGTGATTATGGAACGGCGGAACAAATTTACTGGATGCTCCATTTTTCCCGGCATGGTCTTGGCGATCGTGTCTGTGCCGATTTAAAACAATTTTTCTTCAAGGGGATTAATCCTAATACGCAAAAACTCGAGAATGACGTAAATGTTGATGTTGAAACTCAGACACTGCTCCGTTTTAATGAGCAGGTAAATGACAGTCTTCGGGAATCCATTCCTCCCGAAAAGTACGAGCCGGTTTGTATCGGCCGTTCCGATATTATGGCGGAGGACATTCAAAAACTTTTAGCCTATGAGCCGTATATACCCCGGTCGGTAATGGTTGATTATCTGAAAACCCTTTTGGCCTTTCACTTGGCTCTTTACCATCTTGCGCTGCTCAGGATTTTGCCTGTACTGGTAAAGCAAAAATGTGGTAATGACTTCTGTAACAAGAAGAATTGTCCGGTCAGTTCCGGCTCTGATAATCCTCTAAAAGACTGCCCATATCAAATGTCTCTTGTGGTTGATATGGGGAATTCGAATAATCAACGGATGGCTGATTTGGCCGAAGCCTCCGCCGATCGTTTATATCGCCAAATTCCGGTTTTTATACAGGCAAATTACACGGTCAAGAAGCTTGATGAAATGGCGGAATATCTCCGCAAGAAGAATTCCCCTTTACTCTCATCCAATGATACATTAACCGTAGAAAACCTTGTTTCTATGTTAAAAAGTGAATATGATGACGAGAGAGAAGCATATTTCAGAGCCCGTTTGGCCGGTATTATTGACGAAGAAACCCGGGAAGATATTGATCCTGAGATTCGGGATGTATTGAAGTTAAAGCTGCCTGAATTTGAATCATTTGTTGAGATACTCATGGCCGCCAGGGGAAAATATCACCAGCAATATATTACAGAATGTTTTGATTCCATGCTGTTGAAAAACAAAGAAAACGGACTGCTTGTACAGTCCCGTAAGAAAGGCAGTTCCAGACGTTTTGTTATGGGCAGCAAGCTTTTAGAGGCGCTTCTTCAAATTGCCGTCTTGAAAGTGGAGAAAGGGCGGTTTGTAAGCAACAGTATTCGTGTTGATGAACTTTTAACAGTATTCAGAAATCGTTATGGCCTATATATAGACAAACTTCCGGAAGATAACAGCTACGATAATAGCATTTATGACCGGCAGGCTCTGCGCGTAAACGTTGAAACATTTAAGCGCCGAATTCGTGAAATAGGTTTTTATGAAGACCTTTCCGATGCATATGTAGCCCAAAAAATTATACCAAGATATATTATTGATTCGGAGCATGACGATGGAAAGCAAGTTTAAAATTCTAACCAGAGAAATATTTAACAACCTCATTGCCGAATATCTCTGTCCAAAAATTGAAGCTATACTCAAAAATCGGAGTCCGGGCCATTGTATAAGGGTCATCGATTTAGATGAACAAATTATAATAAATCTTTGCAAGAAAATTAGCAAATCCTATCTCAGAGAAAATATTTTCATGCTTAAAGAACCGGATGCGATCAAATTTCCATATGAAATAAGTTCTACTAAACTTATTGAGCTTCGTAATCCTGGTATAAACGGTGAGTTGAAGCCGCCGCTTTTAGTTTTTATCCCTCCGGCCTTGCGTACCAGTGCGGAAGATTCTTTTGGAATAGCTACTTTTGAAGAGCTTGCATTTCCCGATATTTATAGAGAACTCATTGAAGTGTTGTTTGAGCGCATCCCCCCTATACTGGCAGGAGGAGTGCGGGAAATTTTCAAAATTCTTTCAGAACAAGCATGGAAATTTGCCGATGAGGTAGCTTATGCAAAATATTTGCTGACCGCAATAGAGAATGGAGTGGACGGAGAAACTTTAGGGGCAGCTCTTTATGAATTATCCCTTATTCCTGATTTTAAACTTTTCGTGGAGATAAATCTAATTCGGAGTAAGATATTCCGAAATATTGAATCTATCGGAAAATTGGTGTTATCATACAAATCGGTCAGAGGCCGTATCAACGATTTGGAATTATCAGATTCTGAATTGGAGACTCGTTTGTTCGCGTTCTTTGAAAAATATGATATGGCAGAGCCTCGAAAGTGGACTCAAAACATCATTTTAGATAGTATTTGGTGGGGCCTTTCGTTTGATAAATGGACTTTTCAGAAAGAACTAATTCTGGATAAAATTCTGGTTACGGTTTTAGAAACAGATTTGCCAATTATACAAGAAGATGAGAGAGACGTACAGCTTGCAAGTTTAATAGGGCAGCAAGTGTTAGTGCCGAGTACTAGAAGAAAAATGAATGTATCATTTATGGCTGAACCACACCCCTCGAAAGTATCAGGATTGGATCATTTTACCGTACAAATTATATCAAAAAATGAGGGCACAGTAGGAAAGGCAAAAAAAGTAAAGGCTTGGTCAGTAAACCGCTCGCAGTCTACAGTAAGTATATATAATCTTAATAAAATTGACTTTGAAGAAGGCTGGCATTGTATACGCATAATACCCTGGACTATCGATGATGATCCGATCCCTATGGGAATTGATGCCGAAGCAGCAAAACCTTCTAATGAAAGTGAATTCTTTTATGTGCTTCCCGATGCGAATATCCAGGAAGAACCACCCCAGCGAGCCATTCCTCGTGTTTGGAGCCTGGAACATGCCCGTTTCCGATTGCAACTGACTGCCTTACAGGAAGGCCGAGGAATTGACGGGATTGTAGTGAATTCTGTTGCCTGGGTCGAGGATAAATCTTCCCGAAAAAATTCACGGCAGACTGCTTTGATTGTACGGTTTGAAAGAGAGGGAGTTTTTCAGATTCCTTTGTCAAATAACCTTAAAGCTATAGAACAAAAAATACTGTTTAATCCAAAGCATCCGTCCGGGTATTCTTTGAGGATCAATTCGAATTCAGATAATTCAATCACAGAAACAGGTCTTTCAATCATCTCATCATCGGCCTATAATTCCTTTTTAGCCGCAAGAGAGACCTTTTTTAATTCTATTCGGCAAAATCAAAGCTGTGTTATTATGCAGGGATTGTCTTTTGCCCATACGGAAAATGAATGTTTAATGTATGCGGAAGCTTATCTTAATCTGATAAAAAGCATATTACATATAGCCGAAACAAGCGAGGGGATGGAAAAACAGCAGTATCTTGAAACATTGCGGAATATTACCGCGGTAGATTCCATTCATATTATATTAACAGATTATCGGGGAAAGAGCCGTGAAGCCATGCTTATTGCCCCGACGCATCCTCTCCGTACTTTGTGGTTTTTGGGCTGGTCCGCTTTGGGAAGAGATTGGATAAATGTATTAAAAGAAGGAGGCAGGGATTATATCCCACATATACGGGAAGTGCTCCTTGAAAGATTGGAGCCTTCTTCTTTTCCCGCCGGAATTCCTGCGCCTGACGGCAGAATATTCATTCCTGTAGATAACATAAACCCCTATTGGGCGCTTTATACGCCCACTTCGGAGGAAAATGCACGAGGGCTATTATCAGAGCTGTGTTCCGCATTTGGAATTACCGCTCCTTTAGAAACGGGATCTGACATTTCCGGAATAATTATAGGAGAAAAAATAGAAAAATATTTATTGCAGCACCCTTATGTCCGGGAATTGTCCATGAACATTTTTAATCCAGGTTCGGGGAAAATTTTTACAGATGCCTTACTATATTTGCAAGGAAAACGGGAATATATCGATCTGCGCTATGATATCCGGTTGTTTTCATTAGATCCGGATTCTCCTGTTTTAGGAGAATCGTTTGATAATTTAATTAACCCTGAGTCAGTGATAAGTGCATCGGCTGATGCGTTTAGTACATCAACCGGCAACTTTCTCTTTTCAAAACTGAAATTAGCAAAACATAGTATTTTTGATTATAATAATACAGATAATAATTGGGCCGCACATATTAGTGTTCTATTGGATATGTTTCCTGCAAAGGAAATTTCTATAATGGAAAAACTGCCGGAAATCACCCCCTTTTATGGACTTATTCAGGATTTTAATACTGATTTTACCGATGCTGATGATAAAGGGGCATTCTGGGACAAATATCCGATAGTTGGAAAGCAAAGTAATAACGCTAACCCAACGGGATGCTTTGACCTAATCGCTGACTTAAACAGCCATATTAATTACGCAATTTCCGCTGTGGCGTCTTCCGGGGCTCAATTTAAGGCTCTGCCGGTTATTACCCTGGGACTCGATGCCGAAGACAGAAAGCTTATCTCTGAAATTCACCGGCTTACCGATTGGGTTTTCACCATAGACAAGAATATGGGGATTGAATTTTTTGACCATGGCGGAAAGAAAAAAAGGCCTGAGTATCTGATTGATTATATCCCTGGAGTAAGTTCTCTGGGAACTCATAATTTAATCATTTCATCTCAATCAAGCAGTGAGCTAAAGGCGATGATAAATCCTATTTTGAAAGAACAGGGGCTTCCTACTGGTGATGAGCATGCACCGTTTATTTTATCAGCCCTTCGTTCTCTTTCGGGTCAACTTGCTCTTAAACTAATATCCACATCAAATCAGCAAAAAGAAGCCTTGGGGCTTGCCTTGGCGCGTCTTTATCTTGAATACCAGGGATCACTAAAAAATCAGATAATTCTTCCGCTTGATGCTCATACAGATTTATATAAGGGGAGTTCTGATAAGGATGATATTATTGATACTGTCAGCCTGCAGCGTACCGATTTAGCTCTTTTTGATTTAAATTTAACTGAAAGAACTATTACATGCTGTCTTATAGAAGTAAAATGCTATTCCGATGTGGGAAATCCGGGCGCCTATAATCAACTTAAAGAACACATCGCAGACCAGATAAGTATGAGTGAACGTATTATTCAGCGGCATTTTGATCCCTCGTTGAAAATACCCGATCGTCCCGATCGATTGTTAAAAAGCCGGGAACTAAGTCAGATTTTACGTTTCTATCTTGATCGATCCATACGGTACGGAATTTTTGATCAGGATGCAGCTAGGGAAGCCAAAGGATTTCTGAAAAGTATTGAAGAAGGGTATTCTCTGCAATTCCGTCGTTCTGCATTAATATTTGATTTTGCGAAAGATGGACCGGAGGATTCTGAAATGGAAGTAGGGATTGAATATCATCGCCTGGGCAAGAATCTTATTAATGCGCTCCTTGAGGGATGTAAAATGTCAACTTCTTCCGATGTGCTTGGGGAGGCCGGTTCGGTTTCTTTAAGTGAACAATATATACCTGAACTTCCAAAGCTTGCAACAGCTTCATTTGTTACACCAAATCGGGAACGATCAACTTCAGCAGTAAAAGAAATAAAACAAAATGATGAGGCCGTCTCAGATGCTGAAATATACTTGACCGATATTTCAGACATTGGGGATCCGAAGCCGCTAATCAATGAAAGCCCAAAAGACACTCAAGAAGTATATGAGACTAAATCCCATGAAGAAGAATCTTTCTCTCAACAGGTAAAATATGACATCATGCTGGGAGTAAAAATTGATTCGCCTCAATTTGGCATATTGGGAGAAATGTCTGGCAGAAAAGTAGCATTGGATCTTAATCAAACTCATACTATTAGTCTTTTTGGTGTTCAGGGTGGCGGGAAAAGTTATACTTTAGGTACCATTATAGAAATGGCATCCATGCAAATACCAAATATAAACGAGCTTCCAAGTCCATTGGCAACTGTTATTTTTCATTACAGTCCAACTCAAGATTATGCCCCGGAATTTACATCAATGGTAAATCCTAATACCGTCACTGAGGAAATGCGAATGTTACTGGAACAGTATCATGGAAAGCCAATGCCTTTTAAGGATATACTTCTTCTGTCCCCTGAGAACAAAGTTATCGAGCGAAAAAAAGAATTCCCCGGTATTGAGGTAAGACCTCTTGCTTTTGCGGCTTCTGAACTAAAAGCTCCACATTGGAAATTTTTGATGGGAGCTGTTGGAAATCAAAGTATGTATCTTAGACAAATAAATATGATAATGCGAGCCTTACGGGATAATCTGACCCTTGATTCTCTGCGTGCTGGTATAGAAAAATCCGGAATGCAGGATCATTTGAAAACTTCCGCCCTCAACAGATTGCAGTTTGCCGAAGAATATATCAATGATACGGAGCGGCTTCAGGATCTTATTCATCCTGGCCGGCTGATAATCGTCGATCTTAGGGATGAGCTAATTGAAAAAGATGAAGCGTTAGGATTATTTGTTGTTTTGTTGCAAATATTGTCTGAAGCTGTTTATGAGGAGAAATCATTCAATAAATTGGTAGTCTTTGACGAAGCCCATAAATATATTGAAAATGCTGATCTTATTGCCGGTTTAGTCGAGGTTGTCAGAGAGATGCGGCATAAAGGAACAAGTATTATGGTTGCTTCACAAGACCCTCCTTCGGTACCTGTTTCGTTGATCGAACTATCAACCCAAATTATCATGCATAAATTCAATTCCCCTGCTTGGCTTAAACACATACAAAAGGCAAATACGGCGCTTAGTTCTTTGACATCAGAAAAAATGAGCCGTCTTGGGACAGGAGAAGCCTATATTTGGTCAAGCCAGGCAACTGATGATTTATTTACCCGTGGAGCAGTAAAAATAAAATGCCGTCCCAGGGTGACTCAGCATGGAGGAAGTACCAAAACCGCCATAGGAAGATAGTTCCACGCTTTGATATTAGAATTGTTTAATCAACAACCGCGTGGCAGAACTCGGACCAAAGGTTCGGCGCGGTATGTTGTTCTTACAAAGTATTTGTATTCGGGCTTAATACCTTTATGACCGCGGCAGAGCGCGAACCTTCGGCTCGGCCTCCGTTCACCTAGCAGCCTGTCGCCTTGCAGGTTTAAAGCGCGAAGCGCAACAAACAGCTAGTTCTGCATCAAGGGATAGTGACAGCGTACCGAATGGCCGGAGCAAATTTCTCTCAATTCCGGTGTTTCTGTCCGGCATCTGAGCGTAGCGTAACGGCAACGTACATGAAAATGGCATCCATCGGGAGGATCTGCCGCGCTGGGGATTTCACCTTCCAACAGAATTCGCTTCCGCGTTTCCCTCTGTTCGGGATCTGCCAAAGGAACGGCGGACAGAAGCCCCACAGTATAGGGATGCAGGGGAGAACGAAAAAGCTCTTCTGTGGAAGATAATTCCACAAAACGACCCAGGTACATCACGGCAATGCGGTTACTAATGTATTTAACTGTAGGTAATCCGTGGGCAATAAAAATATACGCCAAATTGAACCGTTTCTGCAGGTCGATAAGGAGGTTGATAATTTGCGCCTGGATGGAAACATCAAGAGCCGAAACCGGTTCATCGCAGATAATAAGTTTGGGGTGGAGCGCCAGGGCGCGGGCGATACCGATACGCTGGCGCTGCCCTCCTGAAAATTCGTGGGGGAAGCGGCTGCCCATAGTACTGTCAAGGCCGACCAACCCCATCAATTCATATACCGCGTTTTCCAGTTTTTTCCCCTGGTACATGTGGTGGGTAATAAACGGCTCGGCAATAATATCAAAAACCCGCAGACGGGGATTGAGGGATGAAAAGGGATCTTGAAAAATTATCTGTATATCCTTTCGTCTCTGGGCAAGCCGGGCGCCCGACAGACTAAGGAAATTTTCCCCTAAAAGATAAATTTCTCCTGATGTCGGTTTGAGCAGACGGATAATAGTGTTTCCTATCGTGGATTTTCCACAACCTGATTCCCCTACTATACCCAGGGTTTCCCCATAAGAGAGGCTAAAATCAATATCATCCACAGCCTTCAGGTATCTGCGTTTTTTGTGTATGCCAGGGGAAGTAATGTCATAATATTTTTTCAGATTTCGTACTTCCAACAGACCAGGGCTTGCTCCTTTTCCATCAGCCATTGGATACCGCCTCATGTCTGCCGCATCGTACCTTGTGCCCGGGAACCGCCTCCACAAGGGGTTGCTTTTCCAGGGAACACCGGGGGTCAGCGAGGGCGCAACGGGGATGAAAACGGCAACCCTCAGGCATACGATCCGGCGCCGGCACTGTTCCTTCAATGGATTTAAGGCTGCCCGCATCCTGATCGATCCGTATTGTGCTTTCAAGTAAGCCCCTGGTGTAGGGATGCATGGGACACTTAAACAGGGTAAACACATCCGCCTCTTCCACAATTTCTCCTGCATACATAACAATCACCCGGTCGGCGATCTCCGCAACCACACCAAGGTCGTGGGTAATAAACATAATAGAAGTATTGAATTCATGCATCAGATTTTTCATCAACGCCAGAATCTGGGCCTGGATGGTTACATCCAGGGCGGTAGTGGGCTCATCGGCGATGAGCAGTTTGGGATTACATGAAAGCGCCATGGCGATCATGATCCGCTGACGCATCCCGCCTGAAAGCGCATTAGGATATTCATGGTAAACTTCTTCCGCCCGGGGAATGTTTACTTTTTTGAGCATCTCAATAACCCTGCTCTTGGCTTCTTTCTTCGTCACCCGCTGGTGGATACGAATAGATTCGAATATCTGATTCCCCACCGTAAAAAGAGGGTTAAGGGAAGTTAAAGGTTCCTGAAATATCATGGAAATTCGGCTCCCCAAAAGCCTCCGCATTTCCCTTTTATTCAAAGAAGTCAGTTCCTTTTCCTCAAAACGAATGGATTCGGCCGAAACTTCTCCGGGCTTCTCTACTAGGCCCATGATAGAAAGAGAAGTTACACTTTTACCACAGCCCGATTCCCCGACAATACCCAGAAATTCCCCTTGGTATACTTGAAAAGAAATATCATTAACCGCGGTATTGTAGCCGCCATCTCTTTTGAACCGGGTAACCAAATTTTTTACATCTAGAATTACGTTTGTCTGTTCCACCGTCCCATCCCTCAGATGACCAACTGGTTATGGGGATCCAGCAGATCCCGAACCCAATTACCCAGAAACATAATCCCCAACACGGTGATGGTAATCGCAAGTCCCGGAAAGGTGGCAATCCACCAGTTGGTTGCAAGATAGGTCCGTCCGTCCGAAAGCATTCCCCCCCAGGAAACGATAGAAGGAGGAATACCCAAACCCAAAAAACTGAGAGTAGCCTCAACGATGATGCTGTTCGCAACCGAAAGGGTGGAAACGACAATACAGGAAGGCATTACGTTGGGCAGTATATGTTTGAAAATGATGCAGATATTGGAAGTTCCGATGGTCCGGGCGGCCTTTACAAATTCCTTTTGCTTAATTGAAAGAGTCTCGCTCCGGATCAGCCGCGCATAGGTAACCCAACTGGTAACGCCGATCACAAAAATCAGCGTCAGCACTCCCGGTCCGGAAACAGTAAGGATCACCATAGCCAAGAGTATCCTGGGAATGGAATGAAAGGAATCTGCCAGGCGCATAATAACGCTATCCACAATCCCACCATAATAACCGGACAGGAGTCCCAGGGTAATGCCGATCACCCCGGAAAGCAACATCGAACAAATCCCAACCAGAATAGAAATCTGTGAACCATAAATAATCCGGCTGAATATATCTCTGCCTAAATTATCGGTTCCCAGCAGATGAACGGGAGACTCACCGCTTTGCCATATTACCGGGGGACTCATCATTTCAGAAGGAGATATTTTTCCGGGTTCATAGGGCGCCAGACCAGGTGCAAAGAGAGCGCAGAAAGTTACCACTATCACAACAAGCATCCCGGTGGCGCCGGTTTTGCTTTTGAGGATTTTGCTCATTCCCCTTTTAAATTTCACATTCATGAACCATATCCCTTTAAAACTAAAGCTTGATCCGGGGATCGATTAAACAATACACTAGATCGGCAATCAGGTTTGTAACAATAGTAATTAAGGTAATAATCATGATACAAGCTTGGACAATACACATATCTCTGCCGTTAATTGCCTGCACCATAAGAAGTCCAAGACCGGGCCAGGCAAAGACCGTTTCTGTGATCAAGGAGCTGCCAATCAGGTTCGGAATCTGGAGAGCCACAATAGTCACCACCGGCAACAGCGCGTTCTTTAACGCATGTTTAAAAATAACCACCTGCTGGCTTAATCCTTTGCTTTTTGCGGTTCTGATGTAATCCTCGTGCATGATATCCAGCATACTTGAACGCATCAGGGGGACAATTTGAGCAGAGGTGGCAAAGGCCAGGGTCATACACGGTAGAACAACATGCAACGAAGTACCCCGGCCTGATACCGGCAACCAACGGAGGGTAACCGCAAAGAGCAGAATCAACATAATTCCAACCCAGAAACTAGGCATGGTCCGCCCCAGTACCGAAAGCCCTTCGATCACTACATCCAATTTTGAATTTCCGGATTGAGCACTGATAATTCCCAGGGGTATGGCGATAATAACCGCAAGAAACAGTGAGAAACTTGCCAACTCCAGGGATGCCGGCATCCGTTCCAGCACTATTTTTAGAGCGTCTTCCCTGTATCTAAATGACTGGCCAAAATCGCCTCTGAGCATATTGAATAAAAATAGACGATATTGCTCAAGAACCGGTTTTCCCAATCCCAGGGCCTCCCGAAGGGTCGCCCGGTCAGCATCCGTTGCTTCGGGAGGCAGCATGGTGGCGGTGGGATCCCCGGCAACATACACCAGAATAAATACGGCAAAACTTACAATGAATAATACCGGAACTATCTGCACCAGCCGTTTTACCATGTATTTGATCATGGTATACGAGACCCACGCCGTCCTTATTTCAAGCTGATGGAAGCCAGGTTAAACACCTCATCTCCCCGGGGAGTAAAGTTGACCCTCCTGTTGGCTCCATAGTTGGCCTGAAGCTGACAGATATTCACATGAGGCCGTTCGTCAGCCACGATCAACTGAATTTCCCGACATTCGGCATCACCTTTTGCTATATCCATATTGGAAAGGGCATCATTGTAAAGCTCTTCAACCCGGGCATTGTAGTAGTCGGTTTCACCAGCGGCCCGGTTTTTTGAATAATGGGTCAAGGCATAGCGGGCGTTAAAGAAACTGTCTGAAAGACCGATCATGAAGATGTCTTTGTTTTTCTTTGCCGAATACATAGCGCTGAACACGCTGTATTCCAGCGCTTCAAGTTTAATGGTGATTCCTACTTCCCCGAGCATAGCGGAAATCATTTGTGCAACTTCGCTGTCCATTAAATAGCGGCCTCGGGAAGCGGTCATTTCCAGGGTAAGACCGTTTGCATATCCCGCTTCACGCAAGAGTTGCTTAGCTCTGGAAGGATTGTAGATATTAGTGTTGTAAAGGGAAGGCTCAAAGCCGGGAACCCCGTTACCGACGCGGGTGCGGGTAGGTACCCCGGCGCCTTGAAGCAGTTTGTCACAAATTTCCTGCTTGTTAATCGCAAGTTCAATCGCTTCCCGAACACGGGCATCCGCCAAGGGCTCTCCTTGGGTCATCCTCATGATAAGAATATAAACCCTGGTAGTATCGCCCCGTACTATGGAGGTAAGCCCTCCGTTATTATTTACCCGGCTCCACTCGTTAGGGGGAACATCGGTAATGATATCTATGTTACCGGGCAACAACTCGGCAACCCTGGTGGAAGGCTCTGGAATAGCCCGAAAGATCACCTGATCCCAGTTATTTGCCTTGCCGCCGTAAAATTTATCAAAAGGTTTCAGCACAACCTTGTCATCCCGAATGCGCTCTACCAGTTCGTAGGGGCCGGAAAAAACCGGATGACTCAGAAAATAATCGAATCCCCTCTCTTCAATATACTTCTTGGGGAGAATATCACCACCGAATTTTGCCAAAAGCGAAGGCAGGGCAGGATACGGGTCAAAGGTAATGATATCAAAATTATAATCATCAATGATTTTTACTTCTTGAATGACCCTGAAAAGCGGGTATTCAGTTAGGGACTTGTCGGTAGCCGATCTCTCCAGGGTGTATTTAACATCGGCTGAGGTAAGTTTATCCCCGTTGTGGAAAAGTACATCATCGCGAATAGTCATTCGCCATGTACGGAGATCTACGATATCATACTTGGTTACCAGTTCCGGCTGAACATCCAGATTATCAGCTTTACGGAAAAGAAGACTGGTCATGTTTGTGAGAATGGCATTAGTGGTAGTCGCGTTATGGTTGGCGGGATCAAAAGTTTTAAGATCCGCCCCCATGGCAACAGTAAGGACCCTTGACTGGGAAGTCTGGGAGCTTCCCGATTGAGCACCTCCACCGGCATACACACTGCTACAGATTGAGAGAACCACGGCACACACTGTGGCACAGGCCAGAACCTTTCGTCTCATCATAATTTTCTCCTCCATTTTTCGAAAAATAGAATTTTCCTCAAGACTTCAGCTTTTGGAACAAGCTCAAGTTTAGTATTTATACCACTAAATAACCATCTTGATCAAGTAAGGGCATCGTAAAATTTGTCAAAGACCAATAGAAATGCCGTAACTGTTCTGTCGCCTGCGGGGGATAACGTCGAACCTTGATGCGCACGCGGGGTTCATACCCCGTCGAACCTCCGGTTCGCGCTTGCTCCCGGGGTTGTTGATTAAAAACCGGCAAATTTTTTCAGGACCGCTGTTATCATTTTTATCCCCTGGAAATAATCCTCCACATAAATATTTTCATTGGGGGCATGATTCTGTGAAGCTTCGTTGCTGACTCCAAACATCAGTACCGGCAGGTTCTGTTTATGGCAGAACCGGTACATCGCGGTGGTTCCTGGGGCATTGCGATAAATGGCAGGCTTGATTCCATATACCTCCTCGGCGCAGGCAAAAGCGGTCTGGGCCAGCGGGTTATCCGGGTTGGTCCGAAAGGGATGCATTCCCGAAAGCTGTACAACCTCAATATCTTCAAAACCATGCTTCCTGAGATGCTTCCGTACCAGCTCCGCTATTTCTTCAGGGTCTTGCTGGGGAATTAACCTGATATCCATCTTAACGGATGCGGTACAGGGCAGTACGGTTTTGGAACCTTGGCCAGTATAACCTGAGTGTATGCCCGCAATGTTACAGGTAGGTTCATAGAGCAGCTTTTCCAACAGATCTATCCCTGTGAGATTATTGATGAACGATCCAATCTGCATCCGGTTTTTTATGGATTCTTCGTTATAATAAAGATTTCTAAGGTACTCCCGATCCTGCCCGGTTACCTTATCCATTTTGTCATAAAAATTTTCTATAAGGATTTTGTCATTTCTGTCTTTCATTGTAGAAAGGGCGTGAACCAGCCGCCATGCCGGGTTAGGTATAATGGCCGCATGTTTAGAATGGGCATCCATGGCGGCAGTCCGGACCCGCAATTCCAGGTAACACATACCCTTAACCCCTAGCGAAATCTGTAGGGGGCCATCTATATAACGTTCCCCCCCTTCCCAGATGAATCCATCGGTCTTGATTTTTTCCGGATATGTTTCAGCAAACCATGCTAAATGAGGGCTGCCGACTTCTTCTTCACCTTCATACACAAAACGGAGATTTAGAGGCAGTTGTCCATATACCTTCTGCCATGCGTCTACGGCACAGATACGGGCAAGAAGACTTCCCTTGTTGTCAGAAACTCCCCGGGCGTACATTTTGCCATCCCGAATCTCGGGCTTAAAGGGATCGCTCTTCCACTCATCCAAAGGTTCCGGGGGCTGCACATCGTAATGGTTATAGAACCCCAGGACCCGTTTTCCCGTACCTTTCAATTCCCCATAAAGCATGGGGTTCCCCGCTGTAGGAATAATTTCCGGCTCCACGTTAACGGACCGCATGGTTTCACTGACCATGCGTACCATCTCTTCTATTCCTGTATGGGTCGTGGAAATACTGGGCTGGGCGCAAAATTCTTTAAGCAGCGATAGATATTCGTCCCGGTGATCGTCAATGTATTGAAAAATCTTTTTCATCACAAACTAGTTCTCCTTTACAAAAATTAAGACCTCGACTCATTCGTACCGCTCAACAGCGCGGAAACAGCCCGATCTAGCCCTTCATTCCCCTCTCTAAGGCGGTCCGAAATTTCCCCATACCGCTTGCGATCTTCCCTGCATGCCTCTGTCATTTCGCTGATCAGCCGGCGGCAGCTTTCCGGCGCTGGCGAACCCTCTCCGGTCCGTTGTTCCACGGAATGCCGGCCATTCAAAATTACTTTAAGCAGCTCCTCGTTGACGATCACTCTTTTTCCCACGAAAAACTCTGATGTTTCAGCCAAGGCTTCCGGAGTAATATCCCGGGTAGAAAGCCCCCGGCTAATGCAGTTTCCGGTAAGGTTTCCCACAATTTGATGGGCGGCTCTGAAATTAATGTTTTCCCTGGCTGCAAGATAATCGGCAAGTTCCGTTACAGTGCTGTAATTAACATCTATCCGTTCGGCCGCCCGTTGCGTATGAATTATGAGGGTTTTCAAAGTAGCCGTAAGCAGTTGAACCATGGCTTCAAGCTCTGCCGCTCCATCCCAGAAGAGATGGGCGCTTTCGGAAGACACATCCCGGGCATGGCTGTAGGGGGCGCCGCGCAGACATGTAAAGACCGACACCACAGAGGCCAGAATATGGGCGCTTTTGCTTTTTATATGCTCCAGGGCAACAGGATTCTTTTTCTGAGGCATGATACTGCTACAGATCGCCATAGAATCATCTACTTCAATGATCCGGAATTCATCGGTAGACCAAACATATAGATCATTAGCGAAGCGGGACAAAGTGGACCCTAGAATTGCAAAATCAGAAGCAAGCTCCAGCAAGAAATCCCGAGCCGCCACCGCATCCATAGTATTTTTTATAACCTTGTCGAAACCCAAAAGTCCTGCCGTATAATGACGATCGATAGGAAATATGGTCCCCGCAAATGCCGCCGCCCCCAAGGGGCATATATTAAGCCTCCCATATGCTTCTTCCAAACGCCGGTAATCTCGTTCTACCGCCTGCGCCAGTGCGGTAAAATAAAAACCAAAGGTAATAGGCTGGGCGGGCTGCATATGAGTATAACCGGTACAAAAACTTTCAGCGTGCTCCGTACCTAATTTCAACAGAGTCTCTCTCAATTCCAAGATCATTGGATATAGGCGAATCATATAATCCCGGACATTCATCCGGATCAGGGTGGCATTCAGATCGTTCCTGCTGCGGGCAGTATGGAGCTTGCCTCCTATTTCCTGACCCAACAGATCGATGACCTTTTTTTCCACATTGAAATAATAATCTTCCAGTTCCGGATTCAGCGGAATGGACTGGGGCCCGGCTTTTTCTATTTCTAGCAGGCCCCGGAGCAGAGCCGCGGCGCTTTGGGGGTCAAGCAAACGCTGTTTGTCCAGCATAAGCACATGCACCTTATTGAGACGGGACATATTAGCAAAAGAACGCAGGCTTTCAGCCATAATCGCCGGCTGATTGATATATTTACAAACAATAGCATCCGGTCCGGATGCAAGCCGTTCCCTCATAACTATCCACCTTAAACCAAGGACAAAATTTGACCTCATGAACCCCCATGGGGTACCGGTGTATAATACCTCGTTTTATTCGAGGGCGGCAATAGGACGCTGGCCCTGGCGGAACCGCCCGGAGTCATTGCAAGAACAAACAACAGGGAGTAAAATAGAAACCATGGATTGGATAACCACGGACGACGGAATCCGGTTGTATCTGCGGCGCTGGGAAACCCCTGCGGCGCCGGCGGGAAGTTCCCCCAGGGCGGTTTTGCACATTATCCACGGCATGGGCGAACATTCCCTCCGTTACGAAAGGCTTGCCCGGCGGCTCAACGGGGAGGGGATAGCCGTGTGGGCGGCGGACCAGCGGGGCCACGGCAGGACCGCGGACGCAACGGTGAATGATCCGGGCCGGGGCGGGCTCCTGGGACACTGCGCCGACCGGGACGGGTTTTCCCTGGTAACCGCGGACATAGACACCATCAATAGGTCTATTAAAGCGGAGTATCCCGGCGTTCCCCTCTTTCTCCTGGGTCATTCCTGGGGTTCCTTCGTTGCCCAGAACTATATTGAAACCTGGGGAGGGCTTAACCCTCCGGGCTCTTCCCCGCCCACCGGTCTGGCCGGCTGTATACTTTCGGGAACCCGGGGGCCCGGCAGCCTGAAGCTGAAGCTGGGGGGCCCCGTCATGGCCCTCCTGGCCTTTCTCCGGGGCAGCCGCGGGCGCTCCAAACTTGCCAGTTCCCTCACCGGCGGTTCCTACAACAACGCCTTCCGGCCTAACAGAACCGGATTTGACTGGCTTTCCAGGGACGAACAGGAAGTGGACGCCTATATCGCGGATCCCCTCTGCGGCAGTCTGTGTAGTTCCGGGTTTTATCGTGACCTCGTCGCGGGGTTGAAGCAAATCCACAGAAGGGAGTCCCTGGTCAGGATACGCCGGGACCTTCCCATTTATGTTTTTTCCGGCAGCGCCGATCCGGTGGGAGACATGGGCGTAAGCCCCACCGCCCTCCTGACCGCGTACCGGTCTTTAGGGATTAAAGACCTGGAATTCGTTCTGTATCCCGATGCCAGGCACGAACCCTTGAACGAAACCAACCGGGAAGAGGTAACCGGAAGTCTCCTTTCCTGGCTGCTCAGACATATATAGGAATACCATAGGAGGACATTCTTGCGAATTCGTTATTCCGCGGAAGAGGACGGAAAACCAGTAAAAAAAGCGGTAGTATATACCCAGAACGAGCACGGCATCAATTTTTCTGATGTGGATCGCGAGGCGGTCTTTATCATCGAAAGGCTCCAGGCCAATGGATACGCGGCTTATATAGTAGGCGGCGCGGTCAGGGATCTTATCCTAAAGAAAGCGCCCAAGGACTTTGACATAGTCAGCGCCGCGAGCCCCGCCAGGATAAAAAAAATATTCAGGAACGCCAGGATCATAGGCCACAGGTTCAGGCTGGTTCATGTGTACTTTGGCCCCAGGATCTACGAAGTCTCCACCTTTCGTTCCATAAAAGACGGCCCCACCAGCAACACCTTTGGGACCATCGAAGAGGACGTGCTCCGCCGGGACTTTACCCTTAACGCCCTTTTTTACGATCCCCTCAAACAGATCGTGGTGGACTATGTGGGAGGCATACAGGACATACGGAACAGGAAGATACGCCCCATCATTCCCCTGACCTATATTTTTACCGAAGATCCGGTGCGGATGATACGGGCGGTAAAATACGGCGCCGCCACGGGTTTTGCGCTGCCCCTTGCCCTCAGATGGAAGATCAAAAAGCACGGCTCCCTGCTCCGGGAGGTGTCTCCTTCAAGGCTTACGGAGGAGATTTTAAAGATCCTCCATTCTTCCCAGGCCGCGGCAATCGTGGAAAACCTGGAGAACTTCGGACTCTACGAATACCTCCAGCCCAGGGCATCGGAACTCTTCAAGACCAGGAACGGTTTCAAACTCCGGTATTTGGAGACCATGAAAAACCTCAATCAGGAGGATTTTAAAAACCGCCCCGGAGAAGCCCTGGCCGCCCTGGTGAGGGATTATCTTGAGGATGAGACGGACTGGAACGGCGATGAATCGGTGGAGCCTCAGGCCCTTCCTTCGGACCGCTATAAGGATGCCTTCCTGGCGGCCAGAAAATTTGTCCTCCCCATGAATCCCCCGCGGATGGAGCTGGCTCACGCGCTTAAGTTCCTCTTTGCCGAACACGGCGTGATCATCAAAAAAGTCCGCTTCCCGGAGAGGAGGCCTCGGCGCGCCGCCGCTCCCGGCCCAGGGGAACCTGAGGCGGCCGAAGAAGCCGTGCCGCAGGAAAAGGAAAGGCCCCCCAGGAAACGCCGCCGCCGGCGTCCCCGCCGGAAGGAAACGCCCCATCCCCCGCAGCAGGAAGGCTGAGCCGTCCCCTCCCGGACAAAATCAGGCGAAGGGATTCTCCCTTGGGTAAAGCATGTCCTTGGGCCGGTTAAACGAAATGTCCCCGACTCCCAGATAGTCAAAGACCGTAAAGAGGGCCTTCCCGAATTTCCCGAACGCCACGGCGCCGTGGTGGGGATAGTGTTTTTCGATCAGCACGTTACGGTAGAAGCGCCCCATTTCGGGGATGGCGAAGACGCCGATGCCGCCGAAGGAACGGGTGGCTATGGGGAGGATCTCGCCCTGGGCAATGTAGGCCTGGAGGGACGAATCGGGATTCCCGTGGATCCTGTAGAAGGTGATGTCCCCGCTTGAGATGTCCCCTTCCAGGGTGCCCCTGGTAAAGTCGGGGGCGCCGCCGTTTTCCAGGGTCCGGTTCTGGATAAGCTGGAATTTCAGGGCCGTGTTCTTTTCTTTCTTGAGCTTGCAGATCGGGGTGTTCCCGCAGTGGAAGCCCATGAACACATCCTGAATCGTATACTTCTTGTATTTGGGTTTAATGTCCGCATTGTAGAGATCCTGAGGAACCGAGTTGTTGATGTCCAGGAGAGTTACAGCGTCATCGCTGACGCAGACGCCTATATACTCCGAGAGGGCGCCGTAAATATCAACCTCGCAGCTTATGGGCATGCCGCGGGACGCAAAGCGGCTGTTCACGTAACAGGGAACAAACCCGAATTCCTGGGGGAAGGCGGGCCAGCATTTATCCGCGAAGGCTACATAGTCCCGGGCCCCCTTGTGCTCCTCCGCCCAGTCCAGGAGGGTAAGCTCAAACTGGGCAAGTTTGGGGAGCAGATCCGGGAACTGGTTACCCGTCCCCAGCTCTTTGGCCATGTCTTTGGCCGCGGCATCGATGCGCTTGTCGCCCTTGTGCTTGCGGAAAGAAACCAGGAGATCAAGCTCCGAGTTTTCTTCGATCTCGACCCCCGCATCGTAGAGGCCCTTGATGGGGGCGTTACAGGCAAAGAAATCCTGGGGCCTGGGGCCAAAGGTGATGAGCTTGAGCCGGGAAACGCCGAGTATGGCCCTGGCAACGGGAATAAAATCGGCGGCCATATCGGCTATGTCTTTGGGAGTCCCCACGGGGTAGGAGGGGATCACGGCTTTGAGTTTCCTCAAGCCCAGGTTGTATGAACAGTTAAGCATGCCGCAATATGCGTCGCCCCGGCCGTTGATGAGATCCTTCCCCGTGTCCTCCGCGGCCGCGGCAAACATCACCGGCCCCTTAAAGTACGAAGCGATCAGGGTCTCCGGCGTTTCGGGGCCAAAGTTCCCCAGGAACACCACGAGGGCGTTACAGCCCGCTTTGGTCACTTCGTCCACCGCTTTGAGGGTGTCCTTTTCGTTTTCGACCGTGGTTTTTGCTTCAAAGACAGGAAGGCCCTTTTTTACACAGGCCGCCGCAACCGCCTTTCTGCGGTTTTCCGACA
>JAIRNJ010000191.1 GCA_031258115.1 Treponema sp.
CGTCTGGAATTCAGGGGCAGAAATTTCCTTTTCCTTTTGTATCTCGCTGCCATGATGGTTCCTATCCAGGTTACCCTTATTCCATTGTATCTTCTAATGAAATCTTTTGGATGGATCAACACTTTTGCGGGATTGATTATACCCGGCATATTCAGCGCCTGGGGAACATTTCTCTTGAGGCAGTTTTTTCTGAGTATCCCCAAATCACTGGATGAATCCGCGGTTATAGACGGCTGCGGATATGTTAGAATATATCTGCAGATTGTTTTGCCTCTTGCCCAGCCGGCTCTTGCGACTCTGGCGGTATTTTGTTTTATGTGGCAGTGGAATAATCTGCTGTGGCCCCTGGTTATTGCCAATTCCGACGCGATTCGACCACTGACAGTCGGACTGCAGTTATTCAAAGGTCAGTTTCTTATAGCATGGAATTTGCTGATGGCCGGTTCGATGATCTCGGTAATCCCCATTCTGGTATTGTACGTTTTCCTTCAGCGGTATTTTGTAGAAGGGATCGCGTTAACGGGCATAAAAGGCTGACGGCGGAGGATGGTGTACAATTCAGTAGGTATATTCTTGAGGCTGTCCAAAACTTCAGTTTTTAAGCTTAGCCTTTCAGTTTAAGGATGATGTCCTGATCGTAGTCTCCAAAACCCTTGCCGAAGATATTGATGCCCCCGGCGTGTTCGGCGTTTTCCGCAATGCCGATACGTACTTTTATCGAATGGTGATCCTCCAGCCGGAGATCGGCAAGCGTCACTTTTGACACCTGCCGCCGGTCGATGAAAGTACCCTGGCCGGTTATCTCCCAAGCGGTTAAAAGTCCGTACTGGGAACCTTCCAGTTTCCAGAACGCGGGAGTGAATCTGCCGCGGCGGTCGCCGAAGTCACCGGGACTTGTCCAGGTACCAATATCAATTTCGTTGATCCAAACGGTAATATCGGAAAGCCACTTCTTGTTGGTGCCCGGCACCTCGCTGGACATCTCCATGGACAGTTCCATGCATTTGAGAGAATTCTTTTCGGAATAAAGGGTGTTGTTGGGAAACTTGTACTCCACATAGCCTCTTTCAAACCAGACCAGGGCGGCCTTGACCCGGTCGGGGGAGAAGAAGGTTCCCGGCACATCCAGATAGCCGATAATGCCGTCCCTGCTGCAGAGGCCGCAGGGGGCGGAGACATCGTAACTCGTAAAGAGCCCCACGGGCATCTCCACTTCTATCATTCCGCCTTCTCCGGAAGCCGGAGCAGGGGGGTTGAAGGTGATAAGGAATTCCTTGTAGCGGGAACTGCAGATCTTCTGTCCGCCCTTGACTCCGTTGGCGCTGTGGCTGTCGATGAGCCCCGCCTCCTCAAGCACGAGTACGCTGGTGGTAGCGGTAGACTGGGGGATGGAGAGTCGCTGGGCTATCTCGGTAACATTGAGTTCCTGATTCTGCAGAAGTTCGAGTATCCGCACCCGTACATCCGAAGAAAGCGCCCTGAGGGCCTTGGTGTCTCTGGAAGAGTCAATGATGAGGGCCTGCTGACCAAATTTCTGCATTTCTGTAGTATGTTTCTCTCAGTCTCTTTCGTCAAGTGAAGCAGACGAAGAATTTTTTACCGCTAATCGTCATGGTTTAGCCGCACTTTTCCTGAAACTCAACTCACCCGAAACGGCATCGGCAGTAACGGTGTCGCCTTCCTTTATCGTGCCTGCGATGATCAGCCTGGCAAGGGGGTTTTCAAGATCCGATTGTATTGTCCGTTTGAGGGGCCTGGCGCCAAAGAGGGGATCGTAGCCCCGTTCCGCAAGAAGTTCCTTTGCCGTTTTGCTGAGGCGGAGTTCTATCTTCCGTTCCGCAAGGCGCGCCGCAAGACGCGTAAGCTGAATATCAACAATCTTGCCAATCTCGCCCTTGCCCAGCCGGTTGAAGATAACCGTCTCGTCAATGCGGTTAAGAAATTCCGGCCGGAAACTCGTCTTGAGCAGTTCCATGAGGGAATTCTTGATCGTCTCCGGTTTCCTGGCCTCAAGGATCAAGTCGGAACCGAGGTTGCTGGTCATGATGACGATAACGTTTCTAAAGTCCACTACCCTCCCCTGGCTGTCGGTCAGGCGGCCGTCATCAAGGAGCTGGAGAAACACGTTGAAAACTTCCGGGTGTGCCTTTTCGATTTCGTCAAATAGAACAACGCTGTAGGGTCTGCGGCGCACCGCTTCTGTCAACTGGCCTCCCTCTTCGTAACCCACGTAACCCGGAGGCGCGCCGATTAAGCGGCTTACGGCAAACTTTTCACCGTATTCGCTCATGTCAATGCGGGTAAGGGCCTTCTCGTCGTTAAACAGAAATTCCGCCAGCGTCTTTGCCAGTTCTGTTTTCCCCACACCGGTAGGCCCCAGAAAGAGAAAGGAACCCAGAGGCCGGGCGGCATCGGAGAGACCCGCTTTGTTGCGCCTGATGGCGTCCGACACCGCTATTACCGCCGCATTCTGGCCGACAACCCGTTTTTCCAGCACCTTTTCCAGATCCAGATACTTCTGCAGTTCCCCGCTGAGCATCTTGGAGACGGGAATCCCCGTCCAGGTCGACACTACCTGTGCGATGTCTTCTTCACTCACTTCTTCCCTCAGCAGAACCTGTGTCGCCTTTCCCTTGGCATCTTTTCTGCCTTCCATCTGGTCGGTCAGGGCCTTGAGTTTTTTCTGCGCTTCGGGAATCCTGCCGTGCTTCACCTCGGCGGCTTTGGAAAGGTTCCCCTCCCGTTCGTATTTGGTTTCCTCGATTTTGAGTTCTTCTATCTGCTGTTTTATAAGGCGGATCTTTTCGATGTCCTTCTTTTCGGCATCCCAGAGGGCCTTCATCGCATCCCGTTCGGAGGCGGCTTCGGCAATTTCCTTTTCCAGCTTCCCGAGCCTCTGCCTGCTGGAAACGTCTTCCTCCCTGACAAGAGACTGCTTTTCTATAGAAAGCTGAAGGAGCCTGCGTTCAAGTTTATCCAGTTCCGTGGGGCGGCTTTCGAGTTCCATCTTGATCCGGCTGGCCGCTTCGTCCACAAGGTCTATCGCCTTGTCGGGAAGGAAACGGTTTGTTATATAACGGTTTGACAGTGTTGCTGCGGCTACCAAAGCCTCATCCTTGATCCGCACCCCGTGGTGAACCTCGTAGCGTTCCTGCAGCCCCCGGAGAATCGCTATGGTGTCTTCCACACCCGGTTCCGGGGTATAGACCTGCTGAAAACGCCGTTCCAGGGCCGCATCCTTTTCTATATGCTTGCGGTATTCGTCCAGGGTGGTGGCGCCGATACAGCGGAGCTCCCCCCGCGCAAGGGCCGGCTTGAGAAGGTTCGACGCATCGGTGGCGCCTTCCGCGGCCCCGGCCCCGACCAGAGTATGAAGTTCGTCGATAAAGAGGATAATCTTCCCATCCGAAGCCTGAACCTCGTGGATCACCGCCTTGAGCCGCTCTTCAAATTCACCCCTGAACTTTGCCCCTGCCACAAGGGCCCCTATGTCCAGAGCGAGAAGCTTCTTGTTCTTCAGGGACTCAGGCACATCACCCGCAACGATTCTGCGGGCAAGCCCTTCGGCAATGGCGGTCTTCCCCACACCCGGCTCCCCAATGAGCACCGGGTTGTTCTTGGTTCTCCGGGAGAGAACCTGCATGACCCGGCGGATCTCTTCATCCCGGCCGATCACCGGATCGAGCTTTTCCTGCCGGGCCAGGGCGGTAAGGTCGCGGCAGTAACGGTCGAGAACCCGGTACTTCTCCTCGGGATTCTGGTCGGTTACCCGGGTGTTTCCCCGTACCTGCTTGAGGGCTCCCAGAATCGCCTGCTTGGTTACCCCCGCCTTCCTGAGAATATCGGCCGCCTTGCCTTCAGAGCCGGCAATGGCAATAAGGATATGCTCGGAGGAAACAAATTCATCCTTCAGGGACTTTGCCTCGGTTTCGGCCTTGGCCAGAACCTTGCTTGCCGCGGAAGAAAAATAGAGCTGGGCCGCCTCCCCGTAGATCTTGGGCGTCTGGGAAATGAGCCTGTCCGTATCGGAGAGGAGCTTATCAAGATTTGCCCCTATCCGTTCCGCCAGAGAAGCTGCGATGCCTCCATCCTGTTCCAGAAGAGCCTTGAGAATATGCTCGGTTTCTACCTGGCTGTGATCGTTCCGCTGGGCGATTGCGGAAGCCTCGTTGAGAGCCTCCTGCGCCTTGATTGTCAACTTTTCGTAATCCATTTTTACATGCTCTCCTTTGTATGATCTTATTTATAAGATACGAAAAAGAAGAATTGAAAACAAGTCAAGGCTGATTCGCAGGACAACAGATTAACTTTCCAATCGTTGCGGGGTTACCGGAATTTGAAGAATTTTTTAACCGCCAGAGGGAGACCGCTAACGCGGTCAATACGAGAGAAGGAGTCAAAGAAGGAAGAGGAGAAAAATGAGACTTCGTATTAAAACTTTTTCGACTTTTTCGATTTAGAGGTTAAAAATTCTTCATTGATTTCATAGTTCTGCCGAATTTCTTGTTAAGAAAATTCCTATGCGTTTATCTTGACAAGAAGCTTCATAATATATACTTTTTCTTCGCAATAAGATATACTGGACGTATAATCTTGTAGACAAGGAGTAAACTAAAATGGAAAAGAAACTTCTATCGGTCAGGACGGTGGTTGCTGTCGGAATCGGGGCGGCGATCATGTTTGTGTTGATGCGTTTTGTGGCAATTCCTTCCGGGGTTCCCAATACCAATCTCAACCTTTCCTCCGCCATCGTGGTCTTCTTCGGAGCGGTCTTTGGGCCGCTTGCAGGGCTTCTCATCGCCTTTATCGGACACGCCCTGACGGACCTTACCTGGGGCGGGGTCTGGTGGAGCTGGGTCATTGCCGACGCAATATTCGGCCTTCTGGCGGGTATCTTCTGGACACGTTACGGAATTGAAGAAGGAAAATTCGGCGTAAAGAGCGCCATCTTCTTCAATGTTGTCCAGATTGCGGCGAACCTTATCGCATGGGTCGGCGTAGCTCCCACCCTGGATATCCTTATCTACCAGGAACCGGCGGACAAGGTTTACATTCAGGGTCTGACTGCCGCGGGGCTCAATTCCCTGGTGGTACTGATCCTCGGCACGATCCTTGCCGTTGGGTATTCCAGAACCAGAACCAGGGCAGGTTCCCTCAAGACCGAATAAGACCCGTATTTTGGGGAGTGAAGCTTAAAAGGATCTGTCCGAATAAGTTTTTCAACTTTTGTTTTTCAAATTTTTCGGACAGTGACATTAAAGGTTCTGCATGACAAAAGATTCGGCTCAACTTCATTCCCCTGCCCTTGTCTTCAAAGACTTCTCCTTCCGGTACCGTTCCCAGGCTGAGATGAGTCTTATCGGCATAAACCTGAGCGTCGGGAGGGGGGAAAAGATCCTCATCCTGGGGCCTTCCGGTTCCGGGAAGTCAACCTTGGCCCACTGTATTAACGGTCTCATCCCCAATGCCTTTCCCGGCAAGATGACAGGATCGCTGTCGATTCTTGGTGAAGATGCGGCCGGGCTGGGGATCTTCGGCATCTCAAAAAAAGTAGGAACGGTGTTGCAGGATACCGACGACCAGTTTGTCGGACAGAGCGCCGGGGAAGACATTGCCTTTGCGGCGGAAAATGACATGGTTCCTGTAGAGGAGATGCGCCGCCGGGTGAAAGAAGCGGCGGAACTTGTTAAATTTGAAGAAGCCCTTACCAAAGCGCCCCAGGAACTTTCGGGGGGCCAGAAGCAGCGGGTCTCCATGGCAGGAGTATTGACGGATGATGTTGAAATTCTCCTCTTTGATGAACCTCT
>JAIRNJ010000206.1 GCA_031258115.1 Treponema sp.
GGCGGCGGGCGAATACATTCCGTATCCCCTACTGGGAATCCACAGAAAAGGCGGCGGCGGATTTTAAGGATGAACTTCGCCGGTCCGCCAAAGGCATATATATGAAGGAGATTGAGGATCTTCGGGACGGATCAGGCAGAATCCGGGGAATAAAGGTCCGTTTCGAAACAGCGGGCCGGCTGTTCTTTACCGAGGCCACCTTTGCCTCGATTCCTGTAATAGAGGAACCGCAGTGAACGGAGAGACAGGATCTGTGGAATTTGGAGCGGTGATGATCCTCGTTTTTCTTTCATCGGCGATAGCCGCTTCTCTTTTATTTTTTTCCGTAGCGGCGGTCTATTTCCAGCGCAGTTCCAGTGAAGAGGCAGAACGCACCCGGACCGCCGGGCTGATCGGCGAAATAGCGGAAGCCTTCCAGCCCATAAAGGACTATCCCTGTGATTACCGGAACAATCCTCCGCTTTCGGAATTAATTCTGCGTTATGCTTCTCTAAACCTGGACATCCGGGATGTTTCCAGCGGTTACCGTCTTGATTTTCTCTCCGACGAAGAACTGGAAAACCCTCTCTTGAAAAATTATCTCTTTACCGACGCCGCCGCCTTTATCAGCCTGCGGGAAAACCGGGGCCTCTCCCCGGACAGGGAAACCTGGCGTTTCTTCGTAAACGACAGCGCCTGGGATACCTGTGTCTCTTACGGCTGGATTAATCCTTCCCGGGGCAATTCCTTCGCCTTCCGTTATGTTAAGCATACCATTGGGGACAGTGGGCTTTTCCCCCTGGCCAACCGTCTTCCTGTGATGAACATCAACATGATCGAAGTGAAGGCGGTGGAACCTCTGATCATGACCCCCGGCTTCGGTGTAAAAAATCCCGCAGAAAAAATAGAAATTCTCAGGGAAGCCCTGTACCGGGAACCTGTTTCCAAGGGGGATCTTTCGGTCCTACTGGAACTACCCGGACACAGCAAAATTTTTTCCTATTTGGGTGTTAAAACCGCCTTTTGGAAAATCCATTTTATGACCCCCTCGGGGTTCTCTGTCGAAGCGATCCTGGCGGCCGTCCCCGAATCAACGGAAAGCGAAACCATCGGGGAATACCGCCTCATTGAATGGAGCATAAACCGTGAACCATAGCGCCGGCGAATGTTCCATCGTCATTCCCAGAACTGCCTATTCTCTGTTTATTGCCGATTTTCCCCGCCTCAGGGGAAGAACCCTTCGGGAAGCACTGGGAGATTATCTGGCGGGAGCTTATCCCGGCGCTACGGACAACGCCGCCAAAACTCCGGTGATCCGTAAAAACGGAACCAGGCGGGGTTCCTATCTGATTTTCGTTCCCAGGGAGAAACGGACCGGTTCTATGCCGGCCTCTACACTACTGGTTCAGCACTGCCTGAGGGGAAAAGACGCCCTGGCGGTTTTTATCGGCGACGGCTGGATTGAGTACATCCGCCTTGAAAAGGGGGCGCTAATAAAATCGACGGTAAAGAACTGTCCCGACCTGAATGAAGCGTCTTTTTTGAACCGTCTTGTGGCGGCTTTCGGTCCCTGCGGAGAAAACCCACCGCCGGTCAACCTGTTCTGTACCGAAGCGGATAAGACTCTTTTGAAAACGGAGGATAAGGCATGGATCTTTCACCTTCTGGAAAAAATTTCCTGCCCCGAATACCGTTTCTCCCTATACCCTCATGCAAGCCCCGGTTTTAAACGGCGGAAATTCCTGGCGTTACTGTTGGGGTTCTGCCTTGGAACTGCGGGTTTTTGCATTCTCTCCCAGTACCGGGAAAAGACGGGACAGGAAATGGCGAGACTGCGCCGGAAAGAGGAAGAACGGAACCGGATGCTGGAACAAAAACATCTTGCGGAACAACAACTTGAGGAATTGAAGAGAAACTATACCTCCCTTGCGGAACGTAAAAAAACCCCCGTCTATGAAGAGCTGGAACTTATTGCCCGGTGCCTTGATGGAGAAACACTGATCCTCTCGGCCGTATTTAAGGAAGGGTTTTTTCAGTTTGAAGCGGTCTCGTTCGACGCCCTGGGGATTCTGGCTTCCTTTGAAGGCTGCCCCCGGATAAGTTCTCCCATACTGGGACAAATACGTCCTCAGGACGGCCGTGAACGCTTTACCCTAAGCGGAGCGGTTCTGCCTCACAGGGAGGAACCCGGTCCGGAATTAACCATCGAAGAACAGCAGAAAATGCTGGAACAGCTTATAGAAGAATTGGAACAACCTCCGGCGGCCGGCCTTAGTCCTGCATCTTTCGGAAAACTTATCCGTTCACTATTACAAAAATGGCGCTGTCCGGTGATAAATTACCAATACCTCGATAAAAGTGGTGAGGGCGAGATGGAATTTACCATTCGGGGAGAGAGCGGCGGCTTCTTTAATTTCCTTCGGGAAGCCTCCTCCGGCGTTTTCCCGAAGGACGGTTCCGCAAATTCCGGTTTTACGGAGGGCATTATTTTTACCTTGGTACAGATTCGCAACCTCCAGCCGCAAAATGTGGTGGAAGCGGTTTTCCGGGTTAAATGCCCAATTCCACTGGCCGGAGAAGAAGCTAAAAACCAAATGTCCGTACCAGGCAATAACACAGAATGGGACAATGCGATACTCTCCGCACTCAGGATAAGCCGGAACTATGCCCCGCCCCAGAAACAAAAGGTTCTGTCGAAACCTGAATCTGTTCCGGTTTCGACAGAACCGCCGCAGTTGGAGACAGGACCGGTTTACCGTTTTGAATATCTGGGGACAGTCAGCGGCAGCCGGGGACAGTTTATCTATATAAAAAATACCGGAACCGGCGCAATCCTCGCCCTAAAACTGGCGGATGCCGAAGACATAGTTGAAGGAACCTACTGGATCGTCAAGACAGGAACCATTACGGCCCGGATAAACGGAAAACTGTACGAGATGAAGTTCCCTGCCCTGAAAACCTGATGGGTGGACCCGGGCCGTACCGCCGCGGTCGGCATCAAATACAATGGACTTGTTCAACAACCCGGTCGGTTGTTTCACAAGTCTCGCAGATTCGACGGCTTTCTCACAGAAATCCGCCAAATCTGCCGTTTTTTAGCGGAAGCTGTTCAATAACTTCAGTTATTGAACAGCTCTAATAAGGGGAGACGATGAATATATGTTTTATCCGGACAAAAAGCATACGCAGACAAGCTGATATTGCCGGATTGGGGGAATTCTGCAACGGCTTACTGTTCTGGAATCTCCGCCGGTTAAGCCCCTGGCTCTGCCTCCCGGTTCTGTTCTTTGTCCTGACGGCAAGTTCCTGCAAAAGCGCCGCGCCGAAGCGGACCTTTGCCGGTGAAATTTTGATTTACGGCATGGTCTACGACTATGAAGGCAGTCCTGTAAACGGGGCGGAGATCTTTATTGATGGAAAAAAGATAAGCGAATCTGATATTCAGGGCCGGTTTGTCCTCGAACTAAAAAAAACCGGAGACCACAGGGTCGGAATATTCAAAGAAGGCTATGAATCTATAGAACAGACCCTCGCCCATGATCCAATGGACATACTTTACATCAAAGTGATCAACGCCTCCCAGCTTGCCCGGCTTGCGGAGGACGCCCTGGACCGGCGGGATTATGCCGAAGCGGAGACCCTGCTGGAACGGGCTCTCAAACTGGAATCTTCCCGGCCGGATCTGCTCTATCTGCAAAGCATTGTCTTTTATCTGGAACACGATCTTCCCCGGTCAAAAGCCGTCCTTGAAGGACTTCTCGCCAGAGGTATTGGAGGTGAACCCATAGAAGCCCTGGCGGCGCTAAGTACAGAATGATTGTACCGCCCTCCGGTACGATCCTTGCTACAGAACGAAACTCCCCGTCCCATTAGGACGAAGCCTCGTTCCCGGCATTCTTGGGTATCGTTTCGTTGAAATGGTACGCAAATACCACACTTAAGGAGCTACCCGAACAAATTTTTTAAACTTTTTGAACAGCCCCTTAAGTATTTTTAACCAGACCAGCGGAACTTTTCAAGAGAAGTTTTGGTACCAAAGCAATACGTCGATAAGGCATAGATGGATTCATAATTCGCTCGTAAAGATGATGAATTGCCAATTCACCGTATTCAATTTTACTATAACCGACACTGGTATCGGTACAGGGGACCTTTCCGCTGTATCGCTATTAAAACCTGTTACCGAAACATCACCATGTACGGAAAGAGCCAGGCTCTCAAGTATGGAAATCAACTTCAAAGCAAGGTTATCATGAGAACAAAGAATAGCGGTAGGAAGCTGATTTTTGGCACACAATGTCCTCAGTTCATGCTCTAAAAGAACAATGTCCTGATATTTTTCATCGTTCCAAACTTGTGATAAAACAATTTTGTATTCCGTTGCGGCTTGTAAAACCCCTGCAAAACGATGGCGGCTTGAGGGGCGTTCCATATCACCCCAGAATCCAATACGACGATGACCCCATTCAAAGATCTTATCAAATAATGCGTAACCGGCTTCTTCATCGGCCATATGAATAGTATCTATATAAAGTAGTTTTTCCGGAGGATAAGTCATCAAAATTGAAGGTATCCCCAGATAACGGCAGAGCATCATAGTATTTATACTTTTATATCTTGCATAAATAACCCCTGATGCTTTTTCAAGCTCATTGGGAAGAATCTCGAAGGAAGACTGGACAAATTTTATATGCAATGCATATCGGTATTTACTTGCCACACTTTCAATACCCTGCAAAACATCCATCCAAAATGCCGTATCTTGGGTATCGGATTTGGGAATGAAGAGTTAGACAACTTTATAGGCATCATCACGAACTACAGTCTTTTTGTACCCTATCATCTGGCAACAATCAATAACTTTCCGCCGCGTTTCTTCGCTTATGCCGGATTTACCTGACAAGGCCCGGGAAACAGCGTATTTTGAAAGATTTGTCGCAGTAGCAATGGTGTCTAAAGTTATCCGCTTCGACATGTTATAATGCTTGTCATTAGGTATTTGATAGTCATTCAGAAATCAATAGTTATACGAAATTCTTTTCATAAAGAATTTCGTATAACTTCAAAAGATACATACAGCCCTATTGCCGTCTTTATCGTTTAAATTGAGTAAAGGCTGGCATTTCAATAATTGTCCCTCCCTCCATTGCCGACTTATGGCCGAGCAGACCTGCAACGGTCCAGTTTGCTGCAACCTTAGCGCTCACATAAGCCTTCCTTCCTTCCTGGATAGCACTTACGAATTCATGGACCAAATGCGGATGAGAACCGCCATGACCGCTTCCTTGAATAAAAGAGGCATGGTTTGCATCCACGATCTGGTTTTTCAAGGAAAAAGGAGCAATATCAGCGGGAAGCATTGTGTCGGTGTCCGGAATTTTTACGTGTTCGGCGTCTTCAAAACCAGAATAAAGCACCGGATCCTCCTCGACACATTGTTCCCATTCAAAAGACTTTTTTGTACCGTAGAAATCAAAACTTTCCCGGTATTGACGGATGGTGTCAAAGAGACTTCTCGTTACCTCACCGCTTACATCACTGTCCGCAAAGGTCAGCTGGACCGACTCGACAGCAAAGGGGGAATTATATTTTTTTATATATTCCTCATTGATACGACCCGATCCAATACCCCGTACGGTTTTAACAGGCCGATTAAGAATATCCGATAAGGGTGAAACGGCATGGGTTGGATAGTACATAGGAGGCATGCCATACCAATACTCGGGCCAGCCGGGAAGGGACATATTCTGTTGATGAGAACCACGAAGAAACTGCAAACGGCCGATTTCACCTGCTTCGTAGAGTTTCTTGAAATATAAATATTCCCGAGTATACACCGCAGTTTCCATCATCATGTATATTTTGCCGGTTTTTTCTTCCAGCTTGACGATCTCTTCACACTCCTCAATGGTCAACGCCATGGAAACGGTTGACGCAACATGCTTTCCCGCCTTAAGCGCTTCGATAGCCATCCAGGCATGAGTATTGAGATCGGAATTAATGTGAACAGCGTCAATCTCGGGATCTTTCAGCAGTTCCCTATAATCGGAATATTTTTTGGAAATACCAAACTTTTTCGCACATTCATTTAATTTTTTTTCATCCCGCCGACAAACCGCTATACATTCAGCGGCGCTGTATTTTTGATAGATAGGAATAAATTCCGCCCCGAACCCTAAACCGACAACCGCAATTCTTGCTTTATTCATCTCTACACTCCTAAATAACAAACTGATTATTCTTAGCTTGACCGACAATCAAGTTAAACCGCTTTAATTGAATTGAAAATAAACTGATACCCTTTACGGGCGATCTCCTCTGCACTGTCCGCCGGATTACGCCAGAGACAAAGGGCGGGTATCATCGATGGGGTTGTACCACCGCTGAAAGCTTCAATGGTTAAATAACCGTCATACCCTCCATCTTTAAGTTTCCTGAAAAGCGCTTGTGGAACACCATGACCGCTACCCGGTGTTCCTCTAGTACTTTCAGAAATATGGACATGTATCAGCTCCGGCAGAGCTTCGTAATAACTCTGGGCCAGATCAAGCTCTTCAATATTACTATGCATAGTGTCACCCAAAAGTCCTACATTGAATAATCCCAACTCTTTTACAAAGCGCTTTGCGTCCGCAAGGGTATTAACAAAATACATCTCAAAACGGTTTAGGGGTTCCAAGGCAATCCGTACCCCCCGCTTGTCCGCAGCCGCACAGGCTTCATGTAGAGTATCCAGAACCCATTTCCATTCTTCAGCATTTACCGGAGAACCGGAAAAACGACCCAACCCCTGAAAAAAGGGTCCGGAAAGCAAGTCTGCCCCCAGATCCGCTGTTTTTGCACTCCACTCATCAATGGCCCGGACCGCCGCTTGCCGCAGGGTTTTGTTGGGACTGACAGGATCATACTTCGATGGCTGGAAAACTGCCACGGCAGTACGGTCCAACCCCAACCTGTCGCATTTTATAGCAAATTTAGCAATCGAATCAACACTCATGGACTCAACAGGAAATTCCACACCATTAAATCCAATTTTACCGATAAGATCGATCAGGTTTTCATGTTTAGCATACTCTGGAACATCAGTCCATAAAAACAAATTCATTCCAATTTTCATGTTTTTACTCCTTCTGTCTATATATTTTCAACTCAATAATAGATACTTCAACTTGTTCGGAGTTGATTCATACTTTTAGACATCATAAAAGAAACACAGACGAAGAAGAGCAGTACAATCCCTTTGACAATATCTTGAGAATAAACATTTACATTACAAAGATTCATAATGTTATCCAGGGAAGCCATGATAAAGGCTCCCACGAAGGTTCCGTATACATTGCCTTCGCCTCCCAGCAGGCTTGTTCCACCTATAATGACCGCCGCAATTGAGGCAATCTGAAAATTGGCGGTAGAAGTAACATTAAGGAAATTGATCCGAAATTCAACTGTCAGGGCGGCAATACCGCAAAGTAATCCGCAAATAGTATAAACAAAAAATTTTACTTGACCTGTTTTTATCCCCGACATCTTAGCCGCCAGTTCCTTACCGCCGGTTTGATAAATATTCTTACCAAACCGGGCATAGGCCAGAATGATGATTATAAGCGCAGACACTACAACCCAGGTGATGCTGGGGAAAAGCCGACCAAGCATATTCTTTAACCCCAGAACATTAACCATCCAGTCAGCTTGAGCATTAAAATACAAGGTAGCGGCTTTACTCAACACCAGCGAGAGGGACTGGAAAAATAAAAATGTCCCCAAAGTGAGCATAAAAGGCGGAACCCTGGTTTTGGAAACCAGAAAGCCGTTCAACGCTCCGCAGGCGGTAGTTCCCAAAAACATGGTAAGGACAACAACGGGAATCGGGAGGGAGGTATGAGCTAAGAGTAGAG
>JAIRNJ010000253.1 GCA_031258115.1 Treponema sp.
TTACCTTATCCCGCTTTTTAAGGCTTACAATGTGCTAGGCCTTTACAATACCCGCCAAGGGATGATCGTTTTCTATATGGCCATCTGCATACCTTTCGCCATGTTTGTAATACGGAATTTTTTTAGTGGTATTTCACGAGAAGTATTGGAATCCGCTAAACTAGACGGTGCTTCCAGTATAACGATCCTGTGCCATATACTTGTCCCTATGTCTGTGGCACCTCTTACGGTGGTTTTCTTCAACCAGTTTAAGTGGTGCTGGAATGAATTGATGTTCGGCCTTACTCTGACAAAGAGCGTTAACATCAGACCTGTAATGGCTATGGTGTCGCTGTTGCGCGGCGGTTCTGCACCAGCTCTGCTCTTGGCCTGCCTTATCGTGTCCATTCCAATGTTACTACTTTTTACTTTTTTGCAGAAAAATATGGAAACTGGGCTGGTATACCAAAGCAAATAACACACTCATGATTTTATAGTTATAGGAGAAATTAAATGTTTAAAGATTTTATCATGGAAACTATTAACCGGGCGGTAAGGCTTCTTGAAGGGCTACGTTATCAAAATATACGACCTGTGGAAGATCTGTTGGTAACCGAAGAACATAAGGATTTCGTTTATCCCGGTTTTGTAGTCCCCAACAAAACGTCAAAGAAAATGAGGATCGGGGAATTCTGGAGCGGCAGGGATCGTTACCTCTGGCTCCATACGGAATTTGAAACCCCAAAGGAATGGATGAGAGAATGCGTTCTCGGTGTTTTTGATTTTGGTCTCACCGGAGGAGGTCACAACTCGGGTTTTGAATCCCTCCTTTTTTTAAATGGTTTTCCTTATCAAGGTGTGGACAGTAATCACATGGAGGTTTTTTTCTACCCTAAAGATGGGAAAAAACAGATTTTTGACTTCAGGCTCTGGAGCGGTCTTGAAGGAGGCGGTTCTAAACGGACAATGGATCATCAGATAAAAAAAGCCTTTTTTTGTACCCTTGAACCCACAGTAGATGAACTCTATTACCTCCTTAATAACCTGATTTTGACAGTAAAGGAACTGGAAGATGAGGATCCCTTAAAAGGCAAATTGCAAAACATCATCGTAGAAGGTTACAAATACTTGGACTTTACTAATCCTGCTTCCTCCGGTTTTGTTGAATCAGCTAAAAAGACCTTGGAATACTATAACAAAGTTCTCAAAGCCCTGGATCGGCAGAAAGATATTTCAGTTTCTTTTATCGGTCATACTCATATTGACCTCTCCTGGCTCTGGCGTTACAAACACACCCGAGAAAAGGGTGAGCGTTCCTTTAATACAGTACTTCGCCTTATGGAACGGTATCCCGAATACATTTTTCTTCAGACTCAAGCCCAGCTTTACGATTCAATAAAAGAGGATCACCCCGAACTATTTAGAGCCATCGCGAAACGTATAGCTGAAGGCCGCTGGGAGGCTTCTGGTTCCATGTGGGTAGAAGCGGACTGTAACATCCCCTCAGGGGAATCTCTGGTACGGCAGATCCTCTATGGGAAACGATTCTTTAAAAAGGAATTCGGTGTTGAAAACACTTTCCTTTGGCTTCCGGATGTGTTTGGCTACAACTGGGCCCTGCCACAGATCCTTAAGAAATCCGGGATTAATACTTTTATTACGACAAAAATAAGCTGGAACGAAATTAATCGCATGCCTCACGATACTTTCATCTGGATCGGCATCGATGGAAGCAAAGTCCTTACCCATTTCATTACAACTCCTGATACTGGTAACAGATGGTTTTACACCTACAATGGCAACATCTTCCCTAAAACAGTAAAAGGCATCTGGATGAATTATCAGGACAAGGCCTTGAACCAAGATCTCCTTTTTTCCTATGGCTTTGGAGACGGTGGTGGCGGGGTCAATAGGGATATGCTGGAAAACCTCCGGGCTATCGGAAAAATCCCGGGCCTCCCGGCAGTAAAAACTGAACGAGTGGATGATTATCTTAAAAAACTTCATAAAAAAATATTGGAACCCGGTAGTGCTAGGCTTCTCCACAAGTGGGATCGAGAACTCTATCTTGAATATCACCGGGGTACTTTTACATCCCAGGCGTATACTAAAAAAATGAATCGACGGCTGGAACTTCTCTACAGAGATGCCGAGATCCTCCAATCTCTCCTGGTATTAAAAACCGGAAGCTGGGATATGGATTCTCAAAAAAAACTCCACGAAGGCTGGAAACTTATCCTCAAAGCCCAGTTCCATGATATTATCCCGGGTTCTTCAATCGGTGAAGTCTATGAAGACACCCGCAAAGATCACCATACCGCTTTGGAATTGGGGCAAAAAGTCATAGATGACACAGTGGGCGGTTTGGTAGGTAAAAATAAAAGCTCCTTGACAGTTGTTAATACCACAGGCTGGAAGTGCGGTAGTATCATCAAATTCCCGATTCTTGACAAGAACGAAACTTTAGTCGATGAAAAAGGCATCCTTCTCACCCAAATCTCAAATCTTGATGGAGAGAAAAAAGCCTATGCATGGATAAAAAGCTTGCCTCCCCTAGGGACAGGGATCTTCAAATTTGACACTATTCCGACTGATGGAGCTACATCAAAAAAAGATCAAGAAATCGGTTTTGTGACCGGTCGAAACAGCCTGGACACACCATTTTATAAATTAAGGTGGAACACCAAAGGGCAGCTTGTTTCGCTTTGGGACAAAGAGGTACAACGTGAAACGCTTTCCGGTCCAGGTAATGAACTTCAAATTTTTGAAGATCGACCCCGATCCAGTGATGCTTGGGAAATAGAAGCAACTATCGACCTTAAGCGGGAGAGTATTGATAAATTAGTTTCTGTCAATATTGAAGAAAGCGGCCCCCTGTTTGCCCGGGTTCGTTTTATCTGGATCTATAATAATTCAAAGATAACTCAAGACATGATCCTCTATAGGGTACACAAACGTATTGATTTTAAAACTGAAGTTGATTGGCAGGAGCGGAGTAAACTCCTCAAGGTGAGTTTCCCCGTGGATATTAGGGCGGTTAATGCACGCTATGAGATCCAATACGGAAGTTTGGAACGGACGAGTACCTGTAGCACTAGTTGGGACGAAGCCCAATTTGAAGTAGTTGGGCATCAATGGGCGGATTTAAGCGAAAAGGGTTTCGGTGTTGCCCTGATGAATGATTCCAAATATGGTTATGATATTAAAGAAGGTGTTATGAGACTTTCTCTGCTGAAATCTGCGGAACACCCCGATCCTGAAGCAGACCTGGGTATCCAACAGTTTACCTATTCAATCTATGTTCACAGTGGCGCTTGGAACGAATCGGATCTTATATATTTAGCTTGGGATCTCAATGCCCCATTCATCGCGGTCAGAGGAAAACCCACATTCACGGATCTCGTAAAAATTATATCGGATGGTATTGCTCTAGACGCGGTTAAAAAGAGTGAGGATAGTGAAGACCTCATCTTCCGGTTTCATGAAATGCATGGTGGTAGGACAAATCTGAAGGTCGAATTCGCCATTCCGGTTTCCTGGACAGAAGCGGATCTTATGGAACAGGCTATAGCACCGTATAAGTCCTCCGGTACAATTGAAAGAGAACTCCATCCTTTTGAGATCGTCACTTTCAAAGTTAAGCTACAAGTATAAAGTGTTATCCTGAATTCCCGATGAGTTTTCCTACTACAGCGCAGCTCTAGCGTCGGGACGTATTCGGCGCCTATTCGCGTTGCGGCCTCGCCTATATCCCCGGCGGGAGCAATTCCCTGCGGCGGAGGCTGTGTCAGGGCGCAACGCGAAAGCACCACGGAGAAACAGCAAAACCACGCAAAAAACCCCACACCGGCCCGGGGCGAAAGCCCCGGGGTAAGCCCTGAGCACCGTGCCTCCGCCGCCGGCCCTCTTCCCCCACCCCAAGCCGCCGCGTTGTCCGCACATGCCCCCGGCGGGAGCAATTCCCTGTGGCGGAGGCTGTGTCAGGGCGCACCCCACGAGAATGCAACACGGAGAAACAGCAAAACCACGCAAAAAACC
>JAIRNJ010000008.1 GCA_031258115.1 Treponema sp.
CCGTTTGCCGCCTCAAGGATCGTGGTGGTGGAACGGTAGTTCTGCTCCAGCTTTATCTCCAGGGCGCCGGGAAAGTCCTTTTCAAAATTCATGATGTTTTCATAGCTGGCGCCCCGCCAGGAATATATGGACTGATCATCATCCCCGACAACACAGATATTGTTATCCGCAAGGAGCTTCATCAGGCGGTACTGGGTTCCGCTGGTATCCTGAAATTCATCAACCATGATGTAACGGTAACGCTGACGGTACTTCTGCAGTATCTCTTCATGTTCTTCAAAGAGCATTATGGGAATGATAATAAGATCGTCAAAGTCAAGGGCATTGTAAATTTTCAAACTGTCCTGATATTCACGGTACACAGGCTCCCAGACAGAATCCGCCGCAGGAACAGTACCGCTTTGATTGCTCCAGCGGAGACGGCCTTCCTTGATGTTTGAGAAGATCCGGGAAAGTTTGTAAAGGTCAACGCCTTCCGGGGAAATTTTTAAGTCGCGCAGAGAGTCCTTGATCATCTGTATCTTGTCCGATTCATCGTAGATCGAAAAATTTTTCCGGTAACCGAGAATTTCAATCTCTTCCCGGAGTATCTTGAGGCCGAAGGCATGGAAAGTATTTACCGTAAGCTGGGTAAGTTTGCGGCCCGTCAGTTCCTTTACCCTGCCTTCCATCTCCCTGGCCGCCTTGTTGGTAAAGGTAAGGGCAAGAATTGATGACTGGGGAATGCCTTTTTCCAGCATATAGGCGATACGGAAGCTTATCACTCTGGTTTTCCCCGAACCTGCTCCGGCGATGATCAATACCGGCCCTTCAATCGCCCTGACCGCCTCGATCTGGGGGCCGTTAAGCTCAGTTTCTATATCCAATTTTGACATTAGGGAATAATACCAAAAAGAGGCCTGAGAGAAAAGCTGTATATGGAGGAATTCAAAAGCCCGGGTCTTGGTAAAAGCTCAAATAAAAGATATTATACAAAATTGTAATATTTAAAAGGGGGTAATTTATGAAGACAAATGTATTGGCGCCTGTCATCAGGGTTGATGAGGAAAAATGTGTCAACTGTCAGGCCTGTATCGCCGCCTGTCCGGTAAAATACTGCAACAATGGAGCCGGGGAGAAGCTAACCGTCAACCACGATCTCTGCATCGGATGTGGAAATTGCATCCATGCCTGTACCCACCATGCGCGGCTTATTGTGGATGATTCGGCCGCGTTTTTCAGCGCCCTGGACAAAAGGGAAAAAGTCATCGCCGTCGTTGCTCCGGCAGTGGCTTCCAATTTTCCCGGATTGTACCTTAACCTGAACGGCTATCTGAAATTCCGGGGGGCGGAAGCGGTTTTTGACGTGAGCTTCGGCGCGGAACTTACCGTTTTTTCCTATGTGAAATACATAAAGGAAAAACATCCTTCTTTCTGTATAGCCCAGCCGTGTCCGGCCATCGTAACCTACATTGAAATTTACCATCCTGAGCTGATTCCCTATCTTGCCCCGGCGGACAGTCCCATGCTGCATATCATCAAAATGATTCGGGAATACCATCCCCAATACAAAAATCACAAAATCGCGGTCATCTCTCCCTGTATCGCCAAGCGGCGGGAATTTGACGAAACGGATCTGGGGGACTATAATGTTACGTTTGCGGCTTTGTATGAATACCTGGAACAGCAGAAGGTGAACCTTGCTTCGTTTAAGGCTCTGGAATACGACAATCCGCCGGCGGAACGGGCGGTAACGTTTTCCATGCCCGGAGGGCTTCTCATTACCGCGGAACGGGACAGCCCCGGCATCGGCAGGGTAACCCGGAAGATTGAAGGGGTTCACGCCATTTACCCCTATCTGGCGGATGCCGCGAAAACCATAAGTTCCGGGGGCGGCAAAAACGGGGAACTGCCCCTCCTCGTGGACTGTCTTAACTGTGAAAAGGGCTGCAACGGCGGAACCGGTACGAGGAACAGCGAAACCCCCATGGACAAACTGGAAGCCCCTATCTGGAAACGCCGTGCCGAAGTAGAGGCGAAATACGGCGGATCAAAATCCACGGCAAGAAATCAAAAAAAGGTATTCAAGGTACTGTCCCGCTGCTGGAAACCGGGCCTCTATCACCGTTCTTACCGGGATCTTTCCCAAAACTATAGCCTGAAAATACCGGATGACGGTGAACTCGCGGAAGTTTACAAATCCTTAAGGAAATACGGTGAACAGGATATCTATGACTGTAACACCTGCGGATACGGAAGCTGCCGCAGCATGGCGGTTGCGATTTTCAACGGTCTTAACCGGCCGGAAAACTGTCACCACTACGGCCTCTCCCTTATCGAGGAAGACCGGGAAACCATTGATACCTTGAATCACAGTCTCAACACCCAGGTTGAACAGTCCCTTGGTTTTATGAAGGGCATCAACGGCCTCATCGACGATCTCAATGATCAGATCGTGCGGCAGGCCGCCGCTATTGAAGAGTCTTCCGCTGCGATTGAAGAGATGGTGGCTACCATCAACAATACCGCGGTCATGGCCCAAAAAAAGCAGGATGCTATTCAGGATCTGGTGGACAATGTGGAACAGGGCCGCTCTTCCATGCACGAAACCATTGAAGCGGTAGGAGCCATTTCCAGGGGCGTTGAAGGGGTCGGTTCCACCATAAAGGTGATAGGCAGCATTGCCGCCAACACCAACCTTCTGTCCATGAACGCCGCCATTGAGGCGGCCCACGCCGGGGAGGCGGGCAGGGGCTTTGCGGTAGTAGCCGGTGAAATCCGCCGGCTTTCCGAAACAACCAGGGAAAATTCCCGGAATATCGCCAATACCTTAACGGGCATCATTGACGGCATAAACACAACCACTGCCCGCTCTTCCGCAACCGACGCGCTCATCGGTACCATGGCGGAGGAGATAAACAGTTTCGCCAACACCATGACGGAACTTATCAACAGCCTGGGTGAACTATCCATAGGAAGCCGGGAGATCTCCACCGCCCTTGTCCTCCTGCGGGAACACGCGGAGGCAATAAAAACAGGTTACCACGATATGATGGACAAGACCCGTGATCTTGAGCTGTCCATGCAGTCTATCACGGCGATTGGTGAAACCGAAGAAGCGGAGGCCCGGTGACAGGCAGGCGGTTTCAATCTGTTCAGGCTGAGAAGAGAGGCTGTTTCAAAACCAAATGAGGTTTTGGAACAAGCCCTATGACAAGAGCAAACTCTATGATACGATTGTATCTTTCATTGGTATACCAAAGACCCAGGAGTAAGTTATGTTCAAAGGAAAAGTACACCAAAGCTTCTGTTACCTCCCCGCCAGGATAGTGCTTACGGCGCTTATCGCCGCTCTGGTATTTACCGGATGTACCGGATTAACGGATACTACAAGTATCCCCGACGCGCCGTCAATTACAGGAATAGTACCGGGAAACATGCAGCTTACGGTAAGCTGGGGCGCCGTTGAAGGGGCCGAATTCTATGATGTGTACTGCGGTACAAGCAGTACCATACCCGAAACCGCGGTACAGAAGGATCTGGCCGCAACCACCACACCCATCACCGCTCTTACAAACGGTACAAGCTACAACGTATGGGTTACGGCTAAAAACGCCGCGGGCGTCAGCCTTGCCAGCGCCCCGCAAAGCGGCATCCCGACCGGAAAGCCGGTAATCGGCAAGGTAACAACCGGGCATGAATTGCTTATCGTAAGCTGGGCCGCGGTGAGCGGAGCAGGATCCTACGAACTGTATTACAGCACAAGCGATACCCTCACCGGCGATACGGCGAAAGTCACCGCAAGCGCCTCCCCCGCAACGATCACCGGACTTACAAACGGTACAGACTACCATATATGGTTAAAGGCGATAGGAGCGCCACAGGCAACCGAGGCCAGCGACCCGAAAACCGGAAAGCCTGAGGCAATCCAACTAACAGGCTCAGCTACCCCCACTCTCGCTGATCTTTCAGGAGTTTGGGATAGCGGATATTCTGGTGATGTTTATACCGTAACCGGTACTACCCTTTACTACGACAACGTGGGCGGCACAATCCGGTATGTCAACAATTTCGATGCAAGTTCCGGGGTCATTATTATTGAATATACGGAAGAGGGAAAGGCAAAATACTATGATGCGTATGAGTCTACCCCTCCTTATGCCCCAATACCTCCGGCCTATGATCCGCCCGGTTATTTCCAGGCAGTTTATTACAAGGAGTTTTCAACCGGTACATCAGTAAAAATGGGAAGTGCTTTTGATGCTTCACGGAGCGGACATTTGGCGGCGCCTGAGACTGCTACCCTGGCCGAGGCGATAACGAAATTTACTTTGGCTAGAGAAAGTGATTTTATCAGCCTCTATGGAGCTTATACCAAACAACCATAAATGCTAAAAAGTTTACCGGGGGCCGGAGGTCTGTTTCCGGCCCTTGTACTGGTTCTCTGCATCCCTCTTTCGCTGTTTCCCCAGGAAGCCGCGGAAGAGGATTTTTTTGACGACGATCCCATCCTCATGGAAGACGAGGGCATCACTGTTGTGGGAACTCCGGAGACAACACAGCAGATGAGGATTGTTACAAAAGAGGACATCGAAAAGCTCCATGCCCCCGATCTGGCAAGCCTCCTGCAGACTGCCCTGGATCTGGGCGTAACCCGCTACGGGCCCTACGGCAGCATGGCCGACATCAATATGCGGGGCTTCGACTCGGAACGGATCGCCTTCCTGGTGGACGGCGTTCCCGCCAATTCCCCCCTCTCCGGGGACTTTGACTTTAACACGATAGACCTTAACGCCGTGGAACGGATCGAAGTTATCTACGGCGGCTCGGATACAAAGTACAATGTGTCGGGAGCCCTGGGCGGCGTCATCAACATCATCACTGTCAAGGAACAGAAACCCGGCCTGCGCCTTGGGGCCTCTCTCTCGAACACCGCGGCCCTGCCGGGAACATACTATGAGAGGACTATTGAGGGGGATAAGGATCCCGAATGGCAGGATCTTGCCGACACCCAAAATGCGGCGCTCTCCGCGGCCTACGGGGCGGAAAAGTTTTCCGTAAAGGCAAACGGATTTGCCAACCGGGCCGGCAATCATTTTCTCTATGAGGATGATTACGGGAGAACCCTGCGGAAAGAAAAAAACGAAGTCTGGGACATGGGGGGTTCCGCCTCTCTTGTCGGACATCTGCCGGACTATGCCAAACTCATCGCCGGCGGGGACATCTACTATGGAGACAAAAACATCCCTACCTCGGGAAGATCGCGGATAGCGGGAAGGCAGCTTGATTTTTCCACCAGGCAGAACCTCATGCTCGACATGCCCCGGGCCTTCCGGGACGATCTCGCCATGGAGGCCTCCCTGAGCCATGTCCGGCAGAGCCTCGATTACGGGCCGCCCAACGGTAAAATTTCCCGGCACAATCAGTGGAGCCTCATGGCGGTAAACCGCTGGAGCTGGTACCTCTTTGAAAAATTCACCTTCAGGTTCGGGGGAGATTACCGTTATGCCAATGTGGATTCCACCGATACGGGAAAGCATGACCGGCACGACGGCGGCATGTATCTTACAACGGAGTATCAGGCCCATAGAAAATTCCTCGTCATCCCTTCGATAAAAATGGTCTTTAGCGGTACTGCGGCGGAACCCATCGTCCCGGCGCCGAAGCTTGGCTTCCTCTGGAACGCGGCAGATTCCCTGACACTCAGGAACAACTATTTCCGCAGTTTCAAAAACCCCGATCTGGAGGATCTCTACTGGTCGGGAGGCGGAGTCGGGGGCAACCCCGGCCTGAAACCCGAAGACGGCTGGGGAACGGATCTGGGCGCATCCTGGCAGCCTGTCGGAGAGATCGGATTTGAAAACACACTCTTTACCCAGTGGACCCGGGATTCCATTCACTGGTACAATTCCTCAGGCGGAATCTGGCGGCCTGAAAATGTAGGGGAAGCGGTTTTCTTCGGCTGGGACTCGAAGCTGCGTTTCCTCATCCCCTTTCCCGGCAAGCCGGTAGAAAAACTGATTTTTTCCGTATCGTACCAGTACTTGAACAGCTACCTGTTAAGTTACGGATATACCTGGGACTCGAATAAACGGATCCCCTATATGCCCGTGGATACCATCGGAGCATCCCTGGAAATTCCCTGGGAAACCGGATCGGTTCTGATCTCCGGCCATTATGAAAGCCTCCGTTTTGCCGATACCGGAAATATGACCATACTGGATCCCTGCTTTCTTTTGAATATCACGGTGAATCAAAAAATCAACAGTAAGCTTGGCCTTTTTGCCGCAGGCCGCAATATCCTCAATACATCCTATGAGTCATTCGACGGTTACCCCATGCCGGGTTTTACATTAACATTGGGATTGAAAATGAATTTTGATATTCCCATAGAGAAGAGAGACAAATGAAGGGACTATACCGGTCATGAAGAGATCTTTTACCCTGCTCATGGTTTTGCTTTCTCTCCTTCTTGTGCCCTGTTTTTTCCTGAGTCTTTTTTCAGGCTCGGTTCAATTGAGCATGAATGATATTCTTGCCGCATTGAAGGGAAATACCGCGGAGGGAGAGACCGCTTTCGTCATCCTGTTTGAAATAAGACTCCCCAGGATAATTCTTGCGATGGCTATAGGCTCGGCCCTTGCCATTGCCGGGGCTGCCTTTCAGGGAATATTGGCAAATCCTCTGGCTGACCCTTTTGTTATCGGAAGTTCATCCGGAGCGGCCCTCGGCGCAGGCGTGGCGATAAGTTTCGGTTTCGCACGGAGGCTTCCCTTCGCCGGTTCAAGCGCCGTTACCCTCTGCGCTTTTGCGGGAAGTCTTCTGGCAGTTTTTCTGGCCTTTGCCCTTTCCCGGAGCAGGGGCCGTTCATCCGCAGTAACGCTGCTCCTTGCCGGAACTGCCCTGAGTTCCTTCTTCTCCGCCCTGCTTTCCCTGATACTGGTCATACGTGATCAGGATCTCTATCAGGTTTACTACTGGCTCCTGGGGAGCCTCAACGGAAGCACCTGGAAAAACCTGCCGGTACAGCTTTCCGCCATGGCGGCGGGAAGTCTCTGCATTGTCTTGTGCGGCCCTTCTCTGGATCTTGTCCTGCAGGGTGAGGAAGAGGCGGAAAGCCTGGGAGTTGCGGTGAGAAGGATCAGGTTCATCACCGCCCTGGGAGCCTCCCTTGCCGCAGGAGCGGCGGTTGCCTCCGCGGGGATCATCGGTTTTGTCGGTCTTATTGCCCCCCACATAGCCAGAATTTTTTCGGGCCCTGTTCACCGGAGGCTTCTCCCCCTTTCTGCCATTACAGGCGCACTGTTACTGTTATTGGCGGATATGGCGGCCCGTTCCTTCGGGAGCATGGAATTGCCCCTGGGCATCATTACTTCCCTTTTGGGCGCCCCCTTCTTTATCTGGCTCCTCTCTCGTTACAACAGGAGCGGGGGAATATCATGAAGCTGAAGCTGGAAGAACTCAGCGCGGGTTTTCACGGCAAAAAAATAATAAAAGACATCAGTTTTTCTGTTGACTCAGGGGAGCTGCTTGTACTGGCAGGGCCCAACGGCGGCGGAAAAACCACCCTTCTTAAAACAATCGCAGGAATTGTAAAACCTCTCTCCGGCAGGGTACTCCTTGACGGAAGGGACTGCGCCGCATTGAAGCTCCGGGAACGGGCCAGACGGATAAGCATGCTCTTTCAGAATTCGGCACCCCGCTGGGCTTTTACTGTCAGGGAAACCGTTGAACAGGGCCGCTTTTCCCGGCGGCCTTTTTTGGATACCGGAAACAGGGGAGAAGATCCGGCAGTAAAAGAAGCCATCCGAATTGCCGCACTGGAAGGTTATGAGGAGAGACTCGTTACCGAACTTTCAGGCGGTGAGTATCAGCGGATACTTATAGCCCGTTCCATTGCCCAGGGCGCAGAGATACTGCTCATGGATGAACCGGTCAACAACCTCGATCCCAAATACCAGATCATGGCCCTGGAACTGGTACAGGAACTCTGCCGCAGGGGGAAGAGCGCCGTTATGAGCCTCCATGACCTGAGGCTTGCAAGACGCTACGCCGGCCGGATCTGTCTGATTGACAGGGGAAGCATAGCCGCGCTTGGAGATGCGGAAGAAGTACTGCAGGGGGAAACACTCCGCAGAATCTTTGAAGTGGATACAGACTGGGCGTTTTAAGAAAGAAGGCGAACAGAGCGCGGAGCAGGGCGGATTGAAGTCATAGTCTTGCTATTTCCTCAGCGGAAAGCCCGGTATCTTCCGTGATTTGATCAACAGGCCGCCCCCGTTTTTTCATATTCCGGGCAATCTCCATACGGCTTCGCGCCTCGCCCTGCACTTTACCCCGGGCTTCGCCCTCCTGAATGGCCGCATGCAGCAGCGTCGCATGGTCGCGCCGTGCCTTGTCACGGTATTCCATCTGCGCCCTCACCTCAGCGTCTTCACTCAGCCGGTATAACGTATCTACCGCTCCCCTCACCTCAGGGTTCCTCTCCGCCGCCATCTCAAAATCCTCCTTCCGCTTCCCCCTCAGAAACTGCATCCAGCCCCATACCGCCCTCCCGTCGCTTTCCTCAGGAACCTTCGGTAACTCCATCGTGTATATCTCCTCCGG
>JAIRNJ010000024.1 GCA_031258115.1 Treponema sp.
TTGCCTCACATTGAAAATCCACCCCAAATTACCTAAGCCGTTCTCCCTGCATCAGAATACACTGGTTCTCAGGCCGAAGGTCATCAGCGGCTTTACCGTTGGAATCGAGATCTTGGACACATCGGTTGGTACAAACCAGAGCTGTCCTTCGGTATAGAAGGAGAAGGTTCTAAAGTACTTCCATTTTAGGGTAGTTACCCTGGGGAATTCTGCCTGGCCGATCATTGCGGAAAGGATGGTACCGTTCCCGCTCTGGGTCTGATCGAAGTAAGAGAAGTTGGCCCCTATGGCAATTGAGCCTGAGAGCCAGCTCCAGTCGGGGCCGCCGAATACGGTAAAGGGTACCGTGTAGAGGTTGGCAAGGAGTTTTGCGCCCAGTATGTTGCCTCCGTAGCGGATTTTGCCTTGCTGTCCGCTGGATGTATACATACCCTGCGTCATCTGTCCGTACTGGAACTGCAGTTTTACGTTATCGTTAAAGAAGGTAAGGCCCACTCCCAGATCGTACATGCTGGCGCCCAAAAGATGGAAGTCAAAGTAGAGTCCCTGGATGAAGCCGGGTATCTCGTAGGCCGCCTTGTCGCCCGTGCGCAATGCATAGCCTGCTCTCTTAAGCGCTATGTCGTCGCTCAGAAGGGCGGTATATTCCAGTCTCTGGTTATAGCGGCCGCCTGTTGCAGGCGCAACCAGCCGGATTACCGGCGGGGTTTTGTCTATCTGTATAAGGGTGCGGGTTACCGCGGTTTCTCCGTTCTTCATATTTGCCCGGACGATGAGGTAGTGGGCTCCTTCGGTCATGTCCTGGGTTTCCAGCCGGTACTTCCAGCCTGCATTTTTGCCCCATATCTTGCCGGCCGGCGCAAAAGTCAGGCCGTTGTCAAAGCTGATATCCACATAGTTCAGTTTTTTCTCTTCAATGGCTTTCCGGTCTTCCTTATGGGTCGCCTTATTCTTGAGGGCCGCCTGATCTTCGGCGGAGATGCTGTAGCCTGCCCGGCCGCTCAGCCAGGGCCGCTCAAAGGCAAAGTCTCCCATGTTGAGGCTGTCTATCGTTACCCAGGCTCCCGAAGGCTTATACTCTATGGTTCTCTCCGGGGAGAATACGATGTTCTTTCCGCCGAAATCGCTGTGAACCGAGAGGGTGTTTTTCCCTATTGCCAGTCTGCTTTCGTCAAGGTTGAAACGGAAGTAACCCGCCTGGTTTACTTCCACGGTATCCCCGTTGACACCGTTAATCATCAGGGTAACATAGTGAGGCGTATCCGTGCCGCCGGCGTTTCCGTAGAGGTTGAAACTGCCCTGTATATGTTCCCCTTCCAGTGGATAGAGGCATTCCACAAAGTTCCGTTGTTTTTCCTTTTCCAGCATCACGTTCCGGGAAACATGGGTGATGTTATTGGCAAAATCCGCGGCCCATATATCAATGTTGTAAAGTCCGTCGGGAAGCCTTGTCAGATCCATGTTGTAGGCAAGAATCGAATGAGGCTCCAGCGTTACGCTGGCTATTTCCGCCGGAACTTCGTGTCCGTCGATACTGTAGAGGTCAATGGTAATGTCCTTAAGTCCTACGCCATCGGTTGCCTGGCCCGAGACCAGTACCGGCCCCACGGTGGTCATGCCGTCCCTGGGGTATTCCAGCAGTACCTTTGGAGCGGTGTTATCCACGTTGATAAGGCTTGAATAGAAACCCGTGATCCCGTAATCATCCCAAACCCGGTAGAAGACTACATGGGTTCCGTCTTTAAGAATCCGGGTATTAAAGGTATAGTTCCACTCCCGGCCTTCAATTTTTTCCTCCGCCCTCTCTTCCCCGGCTCCCTCCTCTGCGGAGGCGGGCGTCACTGAGCCGGGAACTGTTTCAATTTCCCCTGCATTCTGCCCGGGGGAGGTCTCTACGATACAGTCGTCAAAACTTATACCCGAATCAAGGGAGACCTGCAGCCGGTTTATGGAGTTTTTATCCCAGGCGGTTCCCGAAAGGGTCACTGTACCGGTTACTATCTCATCAAAGCCGGGGCTCAGAAGGTTTGCCTTGGGTTCTTCCAGAGATACCCGGAATTTCCGTGTTACAGGCTCTCCCCGGACTCCGTAGATATCTTCCCCAATCACCGTTACGGTGTGTTCGTTGTCCGTCAGGCCGGACAGGGCAATGGGAATGGAATAGGAGTTATCCGCTTCCAGTACGGTCTCTTCGTTGTCGTCGATGAAGTACCAGATTTTTCCTACCTGGTCGTCATCGTAGGTGATCCCCGAAATGACAAAGTCATCGATAATAACTTCACCCTCTTCCGGCAGGTTAATTTCGACTATAGGCTTGTCCGTTTCCATATCAATGATGAATGGCCAGGAATCCAGAACGGAATGGTTTCCCGCCGCATCGGTAAAGTGAAATTTCATGGTTTCCAGGAGAGGAATCTCTTCGGTTCCCACAAGGACATCGATAAAATTTGAAGGTTCTATACTGCAGCGAAAATTCTCCAACTGCCCGGTAGCTGCCCATCTGCCCTCTTCTTCGCCTTCGATCTCCGTCTCCGTTCCCAGAAAACCGTAACCGAGTTCTTCGGCGCCTTCTTCGGATCCGATCCATTCCCGTTCAGGTCTCGTGCCTTCATACTCTACGGAGCTAATCTTTCCCGCATCTTCCACGAGGATTCCCAGCCGGATGATGCCGTTAACCGGGGAATCCGCCATGGGTACAATCAGGGCAGCTACAGGCGGAACCGTGTCCTTGTGGATATTGAAATTAAGATTTCCGGTTTTGCCGCTTTCATCTACCGCCCGGATCATGACGCGTATCAGACCGTCTTCGCTGTCACCGAAGTCCAGCAACTGGGCTACCTGAAATTCCGCGCCGCCTTCCCCGGAGTAGTCGCCTATCAGGTCGAAACGGCGCCAATTCCGGCCCATGTCCACCGAATACTCGATACTGGTGATGTCGTTTTGATCGCTTACAATGAGGCTGATCGGCAATACGTCCCTGACCCAGATGTCTTCCATGTCCGCATCGGCAAAACTGATCCGGGGAGCGATGGAATCGGTGAAGAAACGGAAGCTTTCGGTCTGATAAGTCCAGCCGTCCCTGTCGGTGATGGTAAATTTGACGGGGTCCGAGTGTCCTTCCGCCTGGGAACGGAGGCTGATCCTGCCGTATTCATCGACGGAGACCGAGAGCCCTTCCACGGAATTCTGCATCCCGCCGTTTTCCTCCACGCCGGAACCGGCAGGCGGAGAATCATCTCCTGATATGCTCACACGGGAGACAGGGCGGCCGGTGTAGAGTCCTGTAAGCAGTTCGGCCTGATCGAGAATGATCTCCCCGCCGTCTGTGTAACGGGGATCGCACCAGAGGAAACCGGGATCTGTGTTGACATTCCTTCCCAAAAGCGGCCTTGTGATCACAAATTCTCCCGTGGCCCTGACGGGAGGCGCTCCCTTTAGCTGTACAAGGGCGTTCAGCACGGTGCGATCCGCGGGGAGATCCGTTGGTATATTGACCGTCAGGGTATAGCCATCCCCGGTTTTTTTGCTTGAAGCCTTTATTTCCCGGCCCCCGGCAGTAAAGACTGCCGACTGCAACTGGTAGGCGCTTTGCAGGCCGGCCTCAAGTACTATGGTACGCCGGTCTCCCCGCTCCATCTCAAGCTCCATTCCCGTTTTCCAGTCCCTGCCGTCCAGGGTATTAAATGTGATGAAGTCCCTTCCGGGAGACTCTGAAACGAGAAGGTTCATGGGAGAAGAACGGTATTCAAAGCCTTTATCGCTTTCCATTACCACCTGTACCCCGTATGCGTTTCTTCCATCACTTGATGCATGTATGCTGAAGTAGTTTCCCTCCTGGCTGATGCTGATGCCGTAGGTCTCGCCCTCCAGCCGGGCCGAATATTCGCGGGCCCTGGCGCCTGCAAGGTAGCCTGAAAGAGCCTGGTTCAGATAGATAGCGCCGGATTGATCGGGCTGTAAATCGGGAATGACGATCTCAGGATCGCCCCGTGTCCGGCTGAGATCGGTAACAAAGAGAATTTCATCGAGGCTTCCTGTCTGGCCGTGAATATCCTCGGCTTCAATATGGATCGGCACCCGGCCAAAGTCGATGGAGGCAGGCAGTACGATGTTCCGGGTAAATTTTGCTCCCCCCCGATCCCGTATCGTTTCGCTAAGCGGAGCCTGGGCGCCCAGCCGGTAACTGATCGCTTTGAGGGCGCTTCCCGTAGTGATTCCCAGTACCAGTACCGGATCCCGGTCAATGTTGAGTTCCATCCCGCTGATCCAGGGCATGGACGGGCCGGGTTTTTTCTCGCCGCCCAAAAAGGCGCTTTCTATGCTTATCTGCGGCCTGTCTCCCGCCAGAATAAAGTTCTTCGCATCCACATCGGGGCCTATAACCCCGTAGATATCCCTGGCCCACACGGAGATACTGTGGGTTCCGAGGGCCAGATTGTCTATGCTGATCTGGAAAAGACCGGAACAGGGAACTTCTACCGGATCGCCGCCGTCGATGGAGTAAAAAATCGACTCCACCCCGTCGTCATCGGACGCAATTCCCGTAAGCGGGACTACCAGGCCGGGAATCACCGCGGCGGAAGCAGGCCCCGTAAGGCTTACCCTGGGGAGATCCGCCGCCTGATCCAGGGAAATTTTCCGGCGGGCCACGGATATGTTGCCGGAAAGATCTTCCGCCCGTATCTCCAGGTCAATGGATTTTCCTTTTTCTCCCCGCAGATCGAATTCCCTGGTCCACCAGGGGTTTCCGGTAACCAGTTCAAATTCCCCCGTGTTCTTTCCCAGTTTCCAACTGAGGGATTTAATACCCACCGTGTCTACTACATAGCCTGCGGTTCTGAAAACACCGTTTTGGGCCGTCTTTTCCTCAGGATATACGATCTTTACATCCGGCCCCGTATTGTCCACATAGATCAGGTAGGTATAGATCCCTTCGCTCCCCTGGCTGTCCCCGGCCTTGAACCAGATCACCTTGGGCCCGTCTTTGTATTTGCGGGTATCAAGGCTGAGGGAATAACGGGCGCTTTTGTCCTTCGCATCGATCCGTATATTAAGGGGGATGAATTTTCCGCTGTTGTCGGCGGAATAGGAGAGGCTTTCCACGCCGTTGCCGTCCCGGATGATCCCTTCCAGGCTGATTTTCCCGCTTACCAGGGCGCCCAGATCATGGCTGTTAACCCTGGTTACCGGTTTTTTGCGGTCAAGGTTCCAGGAAACCCTGAAAGGCCGGCCTTTGAGTCCGTTAATGTCTACACCGTAGGCGGTAATACTGTAGAGCTTGTCCGTCAGGGAGTTGGTGTCGTAGAAGTAAGACCAGAATTCCCTGCCTTCGGCAATCACCGTGGCGGCAGGGTCGTCGTTAAAGACGAGTTCTACATGATCTACGCCATCGTCATCCGCGCAGGTACCCACGATGTTGAGATTCCCCGGAACCCTCATGTCTTCGCGGGGGTTAACGATTCTGGCTATGGGCAGATCCGATTCGGGGTCTATATATATATTATAGGGCCCCTGCATGGAGGAATTTCCGCCCTTGTCCTCCGCCTCAATAAAAAAGTTATGCTTCCCCTTCTTCCGGTTATTGATATCGATAAACTCGGTAAATCCTTCCGGCGTATCAACGGTCTTTTGGACATTATCCTTGCGCCCCGCCGCGAACAGCAGGCCAAAAGAAGAAAAAAGAAATAAACCGGCCATTATTAGAAAAGGTCTGCGCATGATTCCCCTAAATCGTCTCTATAGTAAATATCGAATAAAAATCCTTATTAACATGGCATAAATGAATGTCTGATAGGAGAATTTTACGAAATCCGATGTGATTCGCTGCGAAGGGTACATACCCCGTCCGCTTGCGCCATTCTTGACCCGCAGAATAGCCCTCAGTAGACATTTTGTGGTAAAGGAGGACCACACGAACAAACTCTCTAAATTTCCCGATCCGTTCGTGCCGCTCGTGGCGAAAATTCCTAAAATCCGGTTGTTTTTGATAATTGAAAGTAAACGCCGATGCCCTGGAATTTCTGTTTCGGCGCTTGGCATCTATAATAATAATAAAGTATATTTTTCTTATGGCTGAAGAAATTGTACGTGAACCGCAAATGGGGCTCACCTTTGAAAAGGTCTGGGCCATGTTCCAGGAAACCGACCGCAAGATGCAAGAAACGGCCCTGCAAATGAAGGAAACCGACCGGAAGATGCAGGAAACCGACCGCATAGTGCAGGAAACGGCCCTGCAAATGAAGGAAACCGACCGGAAAATGCGGGAAACCGACCGGAAGATCGGCAAACTGGGCAGTAAGCTCGGCGATTTGATCGAAGAGATGTTCTTCCCCAATATTCTGGAGAAGTTCAATAAGGCGGGTTATGTTTTTGGGAAGGTGGCCCCCAATGTCCGCTACCGGGATTCACGGGGGGTCTATGTTACTGAGGTTGATATTCTGCTGGAAAACGGGGACGCGGCCCTGGCGGTGGAGGTAAAAACCACTCTGACGGATGCCGACATACGGGAACACCTGGTACGGATGGAAAAACTGAGGAGCTATGCCGATGAACACCGGGACAAGCGGAAGCTGCTGGGGGCCGTGGCCGGAGCCATAGCCTCGGAGGAGGTAAAGACCTTCGCCATCAAAAGTGGTTTTTTTGTCTTGGAACAATCGGGGGATACGGTACGGATCAGCGTCCCCGAAGATTTCAAACCCCGGGAATGGTAGTCTAAGCCCAGGGGTAACCGTTCACAGCGATTCGGCCAGATTTATGCCATTCGGAAATGAATCAAAACCAAAAAACGCTGCTAAACATTTTTTGAGATATTTCATTACCGGTGTGTTTTGCATAGTGCACGTTGTCAAAACTGTCCAGAATCGTTCATGCCACTCATTCCCCGCTATACCGCGGCTCCCTTGTGTAACAACCCGGTCAAGTACCGTTTGCCGGATCGTCAATTCCGCCGGATTATTCGT
>JAIRNJ010000073.1 GCA_031258115.1 Treponema sp.
TTCTAATTGTATTACTTTCTAGTATAACTTGTATAACTTGTCAAGGGGTTTTTGAAGGTTTTTCAGATAATCCGGGGTATGGCTATATTCCGGCAGCCCGCCTCCGTCCCCTGCCGCGCACATCCTGTGCGCTTTTCCTCCCTCTGGCCGGCGGGGACTTCGGTTCGAATCCCCCTTTCGCTCGCATGGTGATACTTTTCTGGAGAATAGGGGATTCGAACCCCTGGCCTATAGATTGCGAACCTATCGCTCTACCAACTGAGCTAATTCCCCAATTTTATGTAGAAAATATAGCAGATATGGTATATAAAGACAAGACGGGGGTTTTTGTGACTATTTATGACATTGTCCGCTATGGACATGGTATCATGTTTGTTTCCCTGCAGACCGTGCTTATGGCGGGTTTTTTTTTGGAATGGAGGAGGGATCAGGGATCTCTCCGGGATCAAAAATCCCTTATGGATCGGAAGGCCCTTTTCCCCGGCGGGGCTTTAGGGGAGCTTCCCCTGGTTTCGGTGGTAGTACCCATCCATAACGAAGAGTGGCGCATGGAGGCTCTTCTGCAGAGTCTCGGCGTCCAGGACTACCCCGCTGCGGAGTTTATCTTTGTGGATGACCGCTCGGAGGACAGGAGTCCCGCCATGCTGGCGGCCTTTGCCGAAGGGCGGAAGAACTGCAGGATCATCACCTTAAAGGAGAATCCCGGTCCGAATCACAAGCAGTGGGCCCTGAGCAAGGGGATTGAATCGGCAGGCGGAGAGCTTCTCCTCTTCACCGACGGGGACATTGAAGTGCCGCCGGGCTGGATTGGCGCCATGGTTGCCCGGATGAATGATAAAAGGGTGGGGGCGGCTATCGGGCCGGTTTTCAAGAAGAAGGGGGGGAAGGGTTTCTTTCACCTCTACCAGTGTTACGATCATGCCCTGCGCTACAACTATCTGGCGGGGGCTATCGGGCTTGGAGCCGCGGGCGGCGGCTTTGGGAATAACCTCATCGTCAGGCGGGAGGCTCTGGATGCGATTGGGGGCTACGGCGCCATCCCCCCATCCCCCACGGAGGATGCGGCCCTCATTTCGGAACTCCGTTCCAGCGGCAGGTACCGGATCAGGGCGGTGGCCTTTCCTGATGCGGCGGTTTTTACCGTGGCGGAAAAGAGCTGGCCTTCCTTCATCAGCCAGACCCTCCGCTGGAACAACGGAGGTCTCTTCAGCCCGGAGTCCCTCACCCGCTTCAACTACAATCTGCTCATGCTTACGATCAGCACCGGGACGCTGGCCCTGCTCTTCCTGCCCTTCTTCCCCGGTCTGTGGCCTCTGCCGCTGGGGGTTCTCATTGTGATGGTGGAAAACACCATCGCTATCTTCGGTCTTTTCCGCAAAAAGCTCCCCCCATCATGGCCTGAATATTTCCTCACCCTCCTCTTTGCCCCGGTCTACTTCACCCTGATGACGATCATGGGCTACTGCGGAATCAAACCTGAATGGAAGAAAGAAAAACTGGGTATGTAAGGCGGGCTTGTTCCGAAAAAAACTTGAGTTTTGCCACAGGCTGCCGGGAAAGTGCCGGTTAGCGTCATTTAACCGGCGTTGTCCGGGAGGACTTTGGTCAGCCAGCCTTTTGTATCGGGTATGATCCCGTATTGTATGCCTTTCAGAGTGTCCCGGAGTTCCGCACTGAGTTCGCCCACCTTGCCATTGTTGAACACGATCTTCTTCCCCTGCCAGGTGAGAGACTCTATGGGGGTGGCTCCTGCCGCCGTTCCGCTGACAAAACATTCCCTTGTTTCCGAGAGAGCCTCTTCAATGGCGATCTTCCGTTCACTCACCTTGACCCCGCGGTCTTTTGCAAGCTCTATGAGGCTTGAACGGGTGATGCCGGGGAGGATCGTGTCCCCCAGTTCCGGAGTTACCAGTTCGCCGGATTTTAGATAAAAGAAGATGTTGCAGCTTGAGCCTTCTTCCACATACTTGTGGTTTTCCGCATCGAGGAACACACATTCCATGTAGCCGGCTTCCATGGCTTCGTGCTTGGCAAGGGCCGCAATAACATAGTTGGAGCTGGCCTTGATCCAGCCTGTACCCTTGGGAGTGGCCCGGACACGCCCGGTAACCACCGCATCGGAATTGCCGCCTGAAAAATAGGAACTCACCGGAGTACAGATGATCAGCACCCAGGGTTCATTGCAGATATTTACCCCGATACCCCCCTCGGCATAGGTGAAGGGCCGGATATACACCGAATCGGCGCTCATAAAGGAATTCTTCTCCCATTCACTCCTGTATTGAGGACAGAAACCCATCACCGCGTTTCGTTTCACCGCCTCTACACACGCGGTCACAAATTCATTCTCGGGGAAGGGGGGCATGTAGAGACCTTTCATGGAAGCGTAAAAACGGGCGGCGTTCCTCTCCGGCCTGAAGATGGCAAGCCCGCCGTTCTTCTGGGGCAGCGCCTTGAGCCCTTCAAAACAGCCCAGCCCGTACTGGGTGGTGTAGTTTACCAGGGGCATATCGGGGAAAAAGTTCCGGGAAGCCTCAAGTCCGGCCCTCTCGGCTTCCGGTAATGCGGCTTCTTCCGCCGGGGTTTTGTGGGCTTTCTCTTCATAAACACCCTTCCAGCCTGACTTTTCATATTTTGCCCGGTAGATCACCGGGTAACTGTTCAGTGCAAATGCCATGATAAACTCCTCTACGCTACTATACATGTTTCCCACCATGAGTACAATAATCCCATTGGAGGGACAGATGGCACTTAACTGCGGTATTGTGGGGCTTCCCAATGTGGGGAAGAGTACCATTTTCAGCGCTCTCAGCGGGGCGGCGGCGGAGGCGGCGAATTATCCCTTCTGCACCATTAATCCCAATGTGGGGATCGTTCCGGTTCCCGATGAAAGGCTTGCCAAACTCACGGAGATCTTCAGGCCCAAACGGACGATTCCCGCATCGGTGGAGTTTGTCGATATTGCGGGCCTCGTGAAGGGAGCCAGCAAGGGTGAAGGGCTGGGGAACCAGTTTCTCTCCCATATCCGGGAAGTGGGAGTCATCGCCCAGGTAGTCCGCTGCTTTGAAGATCCTGACATTATTCATGTTTCCAACAGGGTCGATCCTGAAGATGACATGGAAACGATCAATGTTGAACTTGCCCTGGCGGATCTTGAGACCCTTGCCAAAAAGAAGGAGAGGGCGGAGCGGACGCTGAAGGTTCAGGCAAAGGAAGAGAAGAAGGCCGCCGAGACGGCGCTTTCCGTCCTGGAGAAGATAGAAGGCGTATTGCAGCAGGGAAAGCCCGCCCGTTCAGTCGATCTTGATGATGATGAAAGGGAAGCCGTTTACGATTGCCACTTTATCACGCTCAAGCCCCAGCTTTATGTCTGCAATCTTGATGAAGAGGGAATGAAGGCCGCCGCACATGGATCCCTGCCGCCTCATGCGGAAACGGTCCGGAAACGCGCCGCCGCGGAAGCTTCCGAAGCGGTGTGTATCTGCGGGAAGTTTGAAGCGGAACTCACCGGCATCTCCGATCCGGAAGAGAAGCTGGCCTTTCTGGGGGAGCTGGGACTCAGGGAATCGGGGCTTTCCGCGTTGATTCATGCGGCCTACAGGCTCCTGGGGCTCCGTACCTTCTTTACCGCGGGGGCCGACGAATGCCGTGCCTGGACGATCCGTGCCGGAGACAGCGCTCCCAGGGCCGCCGGAGTGATCCACACGGATTTTGAAAGAGGCTTCATCAAGGCTGAAGTCTACACGTACAGCGACATTCTCCAATACGGCGCCGAGGCCAAAATAAAGGAAGCCGGGAAGTACCGCATCGAAGGCAGGGAATACCTCGTGCAGGATGGGGATATTATGTTCTTTAAGTTCAACGTTTAGCTTGAAGAATCTGAGCTCCGAATTCTTTTGCATTTTTTATAAATTATGGTATAATCTTCTTATGATAGAACCTTCTTCATTGCAGAAATATTCTCTTTTCGGCGGCCTTCTGGAAGAGGAGATTAGCAAGCTGCTTCCCTATATGGAAACGGAGGAATTTGATCCGGGCGGAACCATAATTCAGGAGGGAAGCCCCAACGACAAGATCCGTTTCATCATAGAAGGACGGGTAGCGGTAGTCAAAAACGGGATCATTCTCAGCGAGTTTTCCGAAGGGGATGAATTTGGCGAAATGGAAGTACTGGATGTGATGCCTTCGGCGGCAACCGTCACGGCCCTTGCCACAACCAGGGTAATCTCAATTTCCAACCGCTGCCTCAGAGAGATTCACCGCGATGCTCCTTCCTCTTTTTCACTTATGATTATGAACCTTGCAAGAGATCTTTCCCGGCGTCTGCGCAAAATGGATGAAAAACTGGCAGTAGAATCCCCCCACATGGAGTGGAATTAGCCTGTAAGCGGGTAAATCCCTGTAACAAAAATCGCAGAAAAAAGGGTGAAAGGCGGAACCGCCTTTCACCCTCCAAATTCAGGCGTAACAATTTCGTTGTCGCTGTTACTCTTTCAGTTCCTTACACGCCCAGCCGCTTCTCTATGGCGTCAAGCTCGGCGTACAATTCTTTGGGGAGCTTCTCGCCGAACTTGGGATAGTGGTTCTTGCGGACATCGGCGATTTCTTTTTTCCAGCCTTCGATGTCTACCGAGCAGAGTTCCTTCATCGCTTCGGGACTCACGCCCTTGGGAGGCTCGATGGCGTCGGGTTTGGGCAGGTTGCCGATGGGGGTTTCCACGCAGTTGTCCCTGCCGTCACAGCGGTCGAAGATCCAGGCCAATACCCGGCTGTTCTCGCCGTAGCCGGGCCACATAAAATGCCCGTCTTTGTCCTTGCGGAACCAGTTGACGAAGAAGATCTTGGGCAGCTTATCGGCCTTGCCTTCGGATTCGGCCTTTTGACCCAGCTTGATCCAGTGCTTGAAGTAGTCGCCCATGTGGTAGCCGCAGAAGGGCAGCATGGCAAAGGGATCCCGCCGCACCTGGCCCACCTGGTCGGAGATGACCGCGGCGGTAACTTCCGAGCCGGTGATGGAACCCATGAAGACCCCGTGAATCCAGTTCTTGCTCTGGTTCACCAGGGGGATGGTGCTGGGCCGCCGGCCGCCAAAGAGGAAGGCGCTGATCGGCACGCCCTTGGGATCTTCCCACTCCGGGGCGATAACCGGGCACTGCCGTGCCGGCGCGGTGAACCGGGCGTTGGGGTGGGCGATTTCTTCACCCTTGGGACTCTTGTCCGTCTGAGGCGCCGGTTTCTTGTTCCCCTTCCAGTCGACGATCTCCTTGCCCGGAGCGCCGTGACCTATCATCTCCCACCAAATATCACCGTCTTCGGTAAGGCCGCAGTTGGTAAAGATGGTGTTCTTTTTGATCGATTCCATGGCGTTAAAGTTGGATTCGTTGTTGGTGCCGGGGGCCACGCCGAAGAAGCCCGCTTCGGGATTGATGGCGTAGAGCCGGCCGTCCGCGCCGAACTTCATCCAGGCGATGTCGTCTCCCACGGTCTGGACCTTCCAGCCCGGCAGGGTGGGTATAAGCATGGCGAGGTTCGTCTTTCCGCAGGCCGAGGGGAAGGCGCCGGTAATGTACTTCACTTCACCGGAGGGGCTGGTAATCTTGAGGATGAGCATGTGTTCGGCAAGCCAGCCTTCGTCCCGGGCCAGTACGCTGGCGATGCGGAGGGCCAGGCATTTCTTGCCGAGGAGGGCGTTTCCGCCGTAACCTGAGCCGTAGGACCAGATCTCCCTCGTTTCGGGGAAGTGGCTGATGTACTTGTGCTCCATGGGAGCGCAGGGCCATTTGCCGTTGTCCGCTTCACCCGCGGCCAGGGGTTTGCCTACGGAGTGGTAACAGGGTACATAGAAACCGTCGCTGCCCAGGACATCCAGAACCCGCTTTCCCACCCTGGTCATGATATGCATGTTGGCCACCACGTAGGGGCTGTCGGTGATTTCGACGCCGATCTTGGCTATGTTCGAGCCTACAGGCCCCATGGAGAAGGGGATCACGTACATGGTACGGCCCTTCATACTGTTCTTATAGAGATCGCTCATGGTCTTTTTCAGTTCTGCAGGATCGATCCAGTTATTGGTGGGGCCTGCGTCGTCCTGACTCTGACTGGCAATGTAGGTGCGGTTTTCCACCCGGGCCACGTCGGAAGGATCGGAGCGGAAAAGAAAACTGTTGGGCCGCTGTTTGAGGGGGGTAGCAAGCCCCGCATCCAGAGTGATCTTGATCATTTTGTCGTATTCAGCCTGGCTGCCGTCGCAAATTTCCACCGAGTCCGGGCTCATAAGGGCAACAGCCTCTTCAACCCATTTTTTAAGACCTGCATGTTTCAGTTCAGATACTTTCATTTTTACTCCTTGCCGCTAATTGAGACATAAATTTTACCTTTATTGACCAATTATAGTAAAAATCAAAGAGAAGATCCACTGATAAAAAGACGGCTCATACCCTAATTCTTCATTTTTAATATTCCGATACATAAAATAAGGGATTATGAAATGAGGATAACTGCTTTGCCCAGTATGGGATTTGCGATCTCGGCCTACCAGGGGGGACGCATGTCTCTGCCTGTAAACCCCTCACAGTACATCTATTCCCACTTCCGCCATGTTTCCGGAGTTCCCGCTCCCGAAGGAATCCGGGGCCTTACCATCAACAAACTCAAGATCCTGGATGCCCTTATAGAGAACCTTTCAAGGCTTAAACAGCAGCCCCGGCCCTTCTTCGGGGAAGACGGAGAAAGCGCCGACAAGCGGCTTGATTCCCTTATCAATCATTATGAAAGCCAGATCAAGGCTGCCCAGGCCGCGGCCCAGGCGATTCCCTACGCCGCCCAATCTGCCGCATCCCTCATGGCTCCGGGGAGCCTCGTGAGCCTTTCCGCCTGACAAAACTGAGAATTAGAGAATTAGGGCCTCAGGCTGTTCAATTGTCAATAAAGCCGGTTTCTTTGCAGCTTGCCGCAGGAACATACAAGTTCTATATTTGAGACGATACGGTAAACGGAGGATCAAGTGTCGGATGCGCTGGTAAAGGAAGATCGGCTTTGGACCTACAGGGACTATCGGGAATGGGACCTCAAGGAAGGGGAGCGGTATGAACTCATCTACGGCGTTGCCTATGCCATGGCGGCGCTCAATGCGTATCACCAGTCAATTCTGGTGGCTTTAGCAGCAAACTTCTATAATTTCCTTCAGGGGAAACCCTGTAAAGTATATCCCGCCCCGTTCGATGTGCGGCTGTTTTACAAAGAAGACGAAAGTGACGATACGGTGGTTCAGCCGGATCTGACGGTGATCTGCGATGAAAAGAAAAGGGGGCCCGAAGGATGCCGGGGCGCCCCGGATCTGGTGGTGGAGATACTCTCGCCCTCCAACACGGTGATGGAAATGGACCGGAAAATGAGCCTCTACCAGAAGGCCGGCGTGCGGGAATACTGGGTGGTCTCTCCGGAGGAAAAGCTTATCCATGTCCACTGCTTCCAGGAAGGCAAACCGGCCTTTCGTGTTTACAGGGCCGGGGACGCCGCCCTGTCGGACATACTGCCGGGCCTCGAAATACCGCTGGAACCGGTATTCGCGGAGTAATAGGGTTGGATGCGGCGGCGGTTTCGGCACGGCCATAACCGGCCGCGGCCGTGTTACGCCGCGTTAAACGGCCCGGGCTTTGGAACAAGTTCTATTCTCTATTAATCCTGTTCCATTCGCTGATACGGCGTTCCAGGGGGCGGATGTCTTCCCGGCTGTCCTGGCGGATTCGTTCATGGAGGTAGGGGAGGATCACCCTCTCTTTAAGGCGTATCCAGTTGAGGGGGAGGATATTGGGAGGCGAGAAGAAGTCCCCCGGAGGCAGGTGGCCGAGGAGGCTGGGGTAGAAAAGGGGGAAGATCTGCTCGGTAACCGGCCTCATGGCGGAGAAGCCCCCGGCAATCCCGAATGAGGTTTCCAGGAGCCTGAAGTCCCGGCTGCGTTCCAGCATGTAGCGCTGGGTTTCCTGATTGAAAAACCAGCGGGTAAAGGCCGCCGCCGCTTTTCCGGCCTTTCCTCCCTTGGGGATGCCGTAATATACGGAACCTTCGATTAAGGGGATCGTGTCGTTTTCGGAAATCCAGCGGAAGCGCAGGCCGCTCCTCCGTTCCGGCGCCAGGGTAAAGATGGCTGCCGAATTCATGTAGGCAAAGAGGATACGGCCCTGCGAGACAAGGCGGTGAAGCGGTTCATAAAAATATTTAAAGACAAAATCGTCTTCCGCCTGGAAGCCCGAATTAACTTCTTCAATCCAGTTACGGACATAGACCATTGCCTGTTCCAGAGCGGCATTGTCCCATGCCAGAGGGGCGGCTTCCCGGAAACCGGTGTTGAAGAGAGCCGCGGTAATAAATAGAAATTCATCGTCCCAGGCGGGAGAGAACCCTATCCGGGTAAAAACGCCGTTCCGCTGCTGGTTATAGGCCATGCCGAGTCTGCGGGCTTCTTCAAAATCAATGGTGAAAGGATTGGATAGTTTTTGTTCCTCTTCTCTGGTAAAGATCAGGGCGGGCATATTGAAGGAGACGGGGAGAAGGTACTGTTTGCCCTCAATCTTTCCCAGGGCCAGAAGCCGGGCATAGAAGTTTTCCGGCGGAATGTCTCCTTCCCGGAGAAAAGAGTCCAGCGGCCGGAATAGAGTCCGGGTAGAGGTACTTTTAAGCCAGCTTCCCGCTACAATGTCGGGGTATTCATGCTGCTTGTTACCGTTCATTAAGGCCAGTTCACGGGCAGGGGATTCAAAATAACGGATCTCTATCTTGTACTCATCCTGAGACGCATTGAAAAATTCCGAATAGAGGGCAAAATCGCTCTGGTCTGTCCACAGTACGGCAGTCTTTTTTTCCTGCATACAGGAGTAAAGAACGGGAAGGCTTATAAGCAGGATACTGAAGAAGAAACGGAAGCCTGCCGGTTTTTTTTGCATATTTCATCCTATTGATGGTCTTCTGCGCTTGTCAATCCTGCATGGCCCGAGTATGATTAAAGAAATGCAAATAAGAGATGCCCAAGTCCTCAGGCTGATTGAGCGGCTGGGAGAGCATTACAAGAGCAATATCTCAAACCGGTTCATCCGGCCCGCGCTGTTGCAGCTTCCCCTTGAGAAGCAGTCATGGGATCTTCTTGAGGTTCTTACCGAAAAAAGTGAACAGTACCGCTATGAGGGCTTTATTCTGGATGAACTCTACCGGCAGGTTGCCGCCGCGGCCCGTTTCGTGGCTCTGACCCGGCGGGAACTGGTGCCTACACTGCGGAACCGGCTTGGAGGCAGTTCTTCCGGCCAGGAGAGGGTATTGAAGGACATGGCGGTGAACAATTTCAGTTCCAACTTGCAGCTTTTTGCGGATCTTGTAAACGAACTCTACGTAAGTCTCACCGAACTCGATAAGGCTGAAGCCAAAGGCCGTCGTCCCCTCTACCTGCAGATGCCTGAGCTTTCCGACATCGGCCGCATGCTTGTCGGCAGTTGATTGGAAGGCTATTCGTCGTTATTTTCCGCCAGTTCATCCGCCGCAGCGTAAATCGTATCGTATACCTTGGGAATGTCTTCTTCCCCGATGCTGGAGAAGGCGATGCGGAGATAGTTGTCTCCCAGGGAGACCGTTCCTATGCCGTGTTTGTAGAGCAGTTCCTGTCTGAGGCTTTCCGCATCGACTCCGGTACAGCGGAAACACATAAAGTAGCCTGAGTTGAAGGGCAGAACCTTCAAAACCGGGTGATTTTCTCTGGATTTTACCGCGTTTTTGACAATACTGTAGCGGCGCTGAAGCAGAGCCCGGTACTGTTTCTTTTCTCCCGGAGTACGGTAGTCCTCCATGGCTTTAAGCATGAGGTACTGCGCGGAGGTGTTGGCGCAGGAGACGGAAGACCGGATCGCGCCCATGAGTTTTCTGATCAGGGCGTCGTAGTGAAGCTGATTGAGACCCCTGCTGCCGAAAGTGAGGAAACCCATTCTGAGCCCCCAGACATAGTCCTCCTTGATGGGGCCGTCTACCTTGACCGCCAGAATCCGCTCATGGAGGTCTGCAAAACGGACAAAGAGACTCTCCTTGCTGATGTTTTCTTCGTAAAAAAGCCCGAAATAGGCGTCGTCGCAGATCACCAGCACATCCGCTCCGCCTTCCGCCATTTCCTCAAGGAGACTGACAAAGGCTTCCTCTTCGTCCCTGGTGGGAGAGTAGCCTGAAGGGTTATTGGGGAAGTTGAGAATGATGCGGACTACCCCTGTCCGGGCGGCCTCGTCCTTTACCGCCGCGGAAATAGCCTCCATATCGAGACCCGGCCCCGTGCTGAAGAAGGAGATCCCCCGGAGTTCCGCTCCCCGGCGGATATTGAAGATGAGGCCGTAGTTGTCCCAGCACGGATCGCTTGCCAGGATCGTGCTGCCTTTGCTGATAAACATGTCGGCAATACAGGAGAGCCCTGCGGTAAGACCGGCAACTACCACGGGGAGGCTTATCCGCTCACTCCGGAGCGAGGGATTTTTTTGGAGAATGAGATCTTTCCAGATCCTGCGGGCCTCTTCCACCCCGGCCGTGGGGGCATAGGCGACCGATTGTTCCGGGCTGAGTGTGGACATGTTATCCGCAATGGCGGAAAGAATCAGGGGCTTTCCCTTGTTGTAGGCCATGCCGATGGTACCATTGGCAAAATAGGCGGATTTTTTGGCTTCCGCAGCCTGGGCAATGATGCCTTTGGGAAAATAAAAACGCCGGCCTAAATTTGAAAGCATCCGGCCTGCGATGCTTCCTTCCAGAACCTGGTTGAGTTCGTCAGCAAGGGGGTTCATGTGTCTCTCCGAGCCGCCAGGCTCACGGAATCATTCTATTTTCCGCCATACGGCGGTTCTGCTGTGATGGAGCATTTTCTTCCAAAAGGCATTATATGTCAAGAAACCGGCATCCGCCTGCTCCCGGAATCAGGACGCCGGGTAAACGCAGGCTTCTGGCCTAAAACTGCTTTTATAACCCATTACTGATTCTATTCCATTCGTCAAATTCGGCTTCCTTGTTCGCCTCTGGGACATTCATGGTATAGTAGCACTGGGCCAGAAAACCGGTTCTGCCGTAGGGGAGAAATGCCCCGGCAACACGCCGTACCGCAGCACGCATCTCATCGGGGGTCCCATAGACCTGAATGTGCTGCCGGTCTATTTCACCCCAAAAACAGATTTTATAGTGAAACTTTTCCGCAAGCTCTTCGATGGGCATGCAGAAAAGCTGGGAATTGACCGCATGTATGCCAAGATCGATCATGTCGGGAATAATATCGACTATATAGCCGTCCGAATGCATCACGATGAATTTGCCGTAATCCCTTGCCATATCGCAGAACTGTTTATAGGCCGGCTTAAAATATTCCCGCCACATATCAGGCGATATAAGCAGCGATCTCTGGCTGCCCCAGTCGTCGGCGATATGTATCGAATCTATCGGCGTTTTGCACCATTTTTCCATCTGGGTTAGGTAATACTCCATCAGCATATCCCGGAGCTTGATTACCCTGGCATCGCCGTAAGCGAAATCCATAAAAAGATTTTCAGTACCCCGGAGGTGCTGCATACGCTCAAACAGGTTCGGCATGGGAGGTTCCCACGCGGCCATGATAAATTTATCCCTGTGTGTATAGCA
>JAIRNJ010000295.1 GCA_031258115.1 Treponema sp.
CAATGTTCAGGCTGGGGAGTACTCCCGGATAACCCATGCAGACAGGGCATACGTTGGTGTTGGTCTCATCCCCAAACGCGGAACGGCAGCCGCAGAAAACCTTGGTTTTGGTTAACAGGTGAATATGGACTTCAAGGCCGATGAAACTCTGGTACACGCATAACTCCTGTAACAAGCGGACGTCTCGCCGCTTACGTAAATCGAAGCGGAACGAAGTTCCGCATAACTCCTATGATAAGCGGCATCGCCGCTTACGTAAATCGAAGCGGACCGAAGTTCCGCATAACTCCTGTAACAAGCGGCTTTATGGGCTTTACTAATTCCAAAAAGCCTTAAAACCCGGAGGCTGGCCGATGGGAAATTTTCCGGTGTAGGCTTCCGCAATATCGAGAAGCGTTCCTTCGGCAAAAGCCCTGCCCAAAAGCTGCACACCCACGGGAAGGCCCCCCTCAAGAGAGGCGGGGAAACTCAATGCCGGAAGCCCGGCCAGGTTGGCGCAGCAGGTATAGAGATCGGCGGCTTTCTGGGCAAAGGGCGAAAGCGAAGAAGGCCCCCGGTCAAAGGCCCTCGCGGGAAACACGGGCATGAGAATCGCATCAAAGCGCGGCGCCGGCCCGGTATAGGCGGAGGATCCGAGGAGGGACTCAAAATCCCTGCGGATGGCGGAACGGATACGCTGGGAACGGAGATAGTACCTGTCCTGAAATCCGGAACGCAGCACAAAGGTTCCCAGGAGGATGCGGAGTTTAACCTCGTCCCCAAAACCCGCCTCCCTAGCCTTGTCGATAAGATCATCGGGGTTCTCCGCATAGCCGGGACGGTTCCCGTAACGGATTGAATCGAAACGGGCCAGGTTGGCGCTGGCCTCGGCGGTGGCAATCGTATAGTACGCGGGCACTCCGTATTTGAGACTGGAAACATCCACGTCCTCAAGACGGCAGCCCAGGCCCTTGAGTCCTTCCTTTGCCGAATCGAAACCCCTGCGGACTTCCGCCTCCAGTTCCGCCGCCTGGGCCGCAATCTCCAGTCCCGGGCCTTCTTCCCCCGTAGCGTGAACCGCCGCAGAGACCGCCCTGGCAATGGCCTCGGGGGAAAGTACGCCGATGATCTTCCCCTTCACCGTTTCCGCGTTTCCTTCAAGCGCGGGAGCCGCCGCCGGGGCATCCAGACTGGTCTGATCCATGGGGTCCGCCCCCCGGATTGTTTTGAATACCGAGCGGCAGCGTTTCACCGTATCCGCGAGGATGCCGATACATTCAAGACTCGATGCATACGCTACAAGGCCGTAACGGGAAACGGCCCCATAACCGGGCTTGAGGCCGATACAGCCGCAGAACGCGGCGGGCTGGCGGACAGAACCGCCCGTATCGGAACCCAGGGCAAAGGGCACGAGTCCTGCCGCCACCGCGGCCGCGGAACCGCCCGAGGAACCGCCGGGCACACGGCTTGTATCCCAGGGATTATTGGTCTTCTTTATGCCCGAATTGTCTGTGGAAGATCCCATGCCGAATTCGTCAAGATTGGTTTTACCCAGTACCGCGGCCCCCGCATCTTCAAGTTTCTTTACAGCAGTGGCGGTATAGGGGGAACGGAGTTTTTGGAGAAGTTTTGAACCGCAGCTTAGGGAAAAACCCTCTACGGCAATGTTGTCTTTTACCGCGCAGGGTTTCCCGCTCAGTTCACCGCCGCCTTTCCCCGAAGAATCCCCGGCCCTGTCCGGCGCCCATTCAATAAAGGCGTCTATCTTCGATTCCCATTCATTAAAATACGCTTCAAAGCCGGAAGGCAGTTTATAGGACATGCTTACCTCTACAGAACGTTGGGAATCACCACAAAACAGCCGTCCCGGGCGCCGGCATTGTCCAGCATGGTTTCAGCTAAACCGGTAGTATCAATACAACCGGCATTCTCAAGACCCTGATCGGGGCGAAAACAAGCCGATGTAACCTGGGCTTTCCCCGCGATGTTATCCTCCCTGCCTGCACCCTGAAGAGCCGGATCATGATCCGCAGCCTGCATCGCGGCAAAATAGCCGAGCATCTGCTCAAAGGCGGGAAAGGCGGCCGCCAGTTCCCCATCGCTCAAGTTGAGATGGGCCAGGGCCGCAGTTACCTTCAGGTCTTCGATAGTCATGTATCCCTCCGGGTACGGGGCTTGGGGAGTAAGGCCGCCTGCCGCGGCTCTACATGGGCTGATCTTGTCATAGCGGAGCTTTCATGTCAACGGCAAAAGCTTTATAAGCAGCATGTAGACCGCGGTCGCGCCGAAGATGCTGAGCAGGGGATTCCGCTTCCAGAGGTGGAGGGCCGCGCCGAGGGCCGCCGCAGCAAACACGGGTGTCGCCAGCTTTATGTCTTCCTTTACCGGGCCCGCAAGACTGTTGAAGGCGAGAACGGTCATCGCCGCAGGGGGCACGACCTTCTCCACGAAGCCGAGAAAGGCCTCCCGCGCCTTGCCGCCGCCGTTTCCGCGGAAAAAGAGAAAGGGCGCGGCACGGCAGAAGAAGATCGCCAGGCCCATGAGGGCACTGTAGAGCAGCGCCTGAGAAGTGCTGATGCTCACCCCTTACCTCCCGCTTTTGAAGAAACGGCATTGATCAGTTGAATCAAGGAGAAGGCAAAAGCCATGGCGCCGAGCAGCGAAACTCTGCCGGGGAGCAGGAATACCGCCAGTACCGCGGCGGCCGCGGAAACGACAAAGATTCCCGGTTTCCTCACCCTGAGAATCTGTTCAATCATGAGAACTACAAAAAGGGCGCTAAGGGCAAAGGCGATGCCTTCAAAGTTGAAGGGGATCAGTGTTCCGGCAAGCGCGCCGATGAGGGAGCCGCTGACCCAGTAGAATTGATCGAGGAGCGCGGTCAAAAGCATGAAAGTTCCCTGTTTTTTCCCCCAGGCGCCCCCTTCAGGAGGGGAAGTTCCGGCCGCTTCGGCATTTTCGGCCGGGGTTTCCAGGCTCGAAAGGAGGGCAAAGGTCTCGTCGGTGAGGGCATAGATCAGGTAGAAACGGTAGGCGGGCAGGGATCTGAAACGCTTCAGCATGGAAAAGCCGTAGGCAATATGCCGGGCATTGACGATGAGCTGAACCAGCACCGCCTCGGCCAGGCCTGCCCCGGCGGCAAAGAGCCCCACCGAGATAAACTGCCCTGCCCCGGCGTACATGAAGATCCCCATGAGGGGGGCAAGCCAGAAGGGGTAGCCTGCCTCGACAAGGAGGAGTCCGAAGGCAATCCCAATGGCCTGGTAACCCAAAAAAACCGGGGAAGAGAATTTAAGGGCGGCCAGGAGAATGGAACCGCTTTCCGCCTGTGATTTCTTCAAATTAACAGGCGGAATTTTCGTTGATATTTCCGTTCGCTGCATATTCCGCTTCTACTATATCAGCTCTACATGCTATAATAAAGTATGAATTTTTCCCTTAGCGCCGAAGAAAAAAAACTGCTCCTTTCAACCGCCAGGGAAAGTGTTGCCGCCCGGCTGGAAGGGCGCAGACCGGCCCGTTGCGAGATCCCGCCCGGAGAGAGCAGCCTTAATTATCCCTGCGGGGCCTTTGTCACGATACACAAGCAGGCCCAGCTTCGAGGATGCATCGGCAGGATGAGCGCGGCAGGCCCCCTTCTCGATACGGTAAAGGCCATGGCTCTGGAGGCGGCCTTTGGGGATCCCCGTTTCCCCCCGCTGAATTCCGCCGAATTTCCACTCTGTCATTTTGAAATTTCCGCGCTTTCGCCCATGGAAAAATGCTTCAATCCGCGGGAGGTAAAGGTAGGGGTTCATGGGCTTTACCTTTCCAGGCAGGGCAGATCGGGAGTGCTCCTCCCCCAGGTACCGGTGGAACAGGGCTGGGATCTCGATGAATACCTGGATTATATCTGCATCAAGGCAGGACTCTCCCCTCATTCATACGATGCCCCCGACGCATCGCTTTATACCTTTACCGCCATTGTCTTTGGAGAAGAAACGTAAATGTCTCTTTTCCTTCTTCTGCTTCCCCTTATCCTTTTTTCCGGCTGCAGCGGGATGGAGGAAACCGCCCCGCCCCGGTACTCGAACTTCCGCGAAGTGCCGGGGGTGGAGAAGCGGGATATTGAAGCCATTGAACGGATCATTGCCAAACGGGAGCATCTTAACTACGGCGTCCTTCTGAACAGCGAAACGTTCTACACGGAAGAAGGGGAACTTGAAGGCTTCAGCCGGATTTTTTGCGACTGGCTTTCCGGTTTCTTCGGAATTCCCTTTGTCCTTTCGATCTATGAATGGGATAGTCTTATTGAGGCCATAAGGGCAGGGGAAATTGATTTTACCGGAGAATTCACCCCCACGGAGGAACGGAACAAACGCTACTTCATGAGCGATGAGCTGATCCGCCGCCCGATATTTACCTTTACGCTGAAAGGCGCTCAAGACCCGGCGGAGATCCGCAGGGAACGTCCCCTCCGCTGCGGCTTCCTGGATAAGGGAGTTACCGCATCCCAGGTCCTTCCTGTCCTGGAAGCGCCCTTCGAAGTAGTAGGGGTGCTAAACCACTCCCAGGTATATTCCCTGCTCCGTGAAGGGATCATCGATGTTTTTTTTGATGAATCGGTAACGGAGGCCGTCCTGGCGGATCATGATGATATTGTTTCAGGCGATTTCTCTCCCGTAATCTTCAGCCCCATTTCCTTTAGCACCAGAAACAGGGAGATGGCTCCCTTTGTCCGGGTAATCGACGCATGCCTTGCGGGAGGCTCATCTGCTTTTTTTATGGAAATGTACAAAGAGGGAATTACAGAGTATCAGCGTCATGCTTTTGTAAAAAGCCTGGAACCGGAAGAGAAGCGCTTTATCGGACGCAGGGTTAAGGAAGAAAAAAACATTCCGGTTATCCTGGAAAACGGAAACTATCCTGTTTCGGCCTATAACAGTCAGAGCGGCTCATGGGAAGGAATTGCGGTAGAGATACTGCGGCAGATAGAAAAGAAAACCGGGCTGCGTTTTGAAGGGATCAACAGCCGGAAAGAAGATGAGGATACCCAATTCTCCCTGCTTGAAAGGGGAACGGCGGTTCTGCGCACAAGCCTTGAGGGGCAGGAACAAATCGGCATGACAAATGCCGAAAGAAAAAAAGCCTTTATCAGTACCGATCCCTATTTGAACGATCACTATGTGCTCATATCAAAAAATTCGCTTGAGCATCTGCTCCCCGCGGATGTCTTCTATGTCAGGGCAGGACTCGTAACAGACAGCGATGCTGCGTTTGTGTTCCGGGAATGGTTTCCCTCCCATAATAAAACAAAGTCCTATAGCAGCTACAGCAGGGCCTTCGACGCCCTGGATCGGGGCGCAATTGACGTGCTCATGGGTACGGGGAATAAACTGCTGCTGGTAAATAATTTTCTTGAACGTTCAGGCTACAAATCAAATATAATCCTTGACAGTACCTATACTGTTTCTTTCGGCCTTAACCGCAATGAAGTCATACTCAGATCCATAATCAACAAGGCGCTGAACGATATAGACCTTGATGCCGCCGGCGAGTACTGGAGGAGCCGGGTTTTCGATCACCAGGGCCGCAGGGCGCGGCGGCAGGCAGGTGTCTTCGGCTGGATGCTTTTTCTTCTCTGTCTCTTTAGCATAATCATCCTGGCCCTCTTTATCCGCAGCCACAGCATGAAAAAGAAACTTGAGATTCAGGTGAAGGACAGGACGGCGCAGATTGAAAGCTCCGCAAAGGTCAGGGAGGAATTCCTCTCCAGAATGAACCACGAAATCCGTATTCCCCTCAATGCCATTGTGGGCATGACCCAGATTGCCAAAAAAAACGCCGCCTCTTCCCCAAAGACGCTCCGCTACCTTGACGAGATCGTTATCGCCTCCACGCGCATGCTTGCCCTGCTCAACGACATTCCGGATATGTTGAAGACCGATAACAGTAAACCTGCTCTGCACTGGGAATTCTTCTCCCTGCCGGGAACAGTACGGGAAGTTGAAAATATAATGGCTCACCGCTGCAAGGAAAAAGAGATACATTTTACCTGCAGTACCGAAGACATACCGGAGACAACGGTACTGGGAGATAAACTGCGGCTCAAGCAGGTTTTCATCAACCTTCTGGAGAATGCGGTCAAATCCACTTCCCGGGGCGGAAGAATAGGCCTCTATCTGGAATGCCGGAGCGAAACCGAAACAGTGCTGACAGTCGGTTTCTGGGTACGGGACAACGGCATAGGCATGGACTCTGTCCAACTGGCCCGGATTGCAAAAATACTTTCAAGCTCCGACGCCGGATTGGCGGATCGGCTGGGAAGCGGAGGCATGGGGCTGGCGATAAGCCAGTATCTGGTTAATGCAATGGGCGGCAACATCACTGTTGAAAGCGAAGTTAACCGCGGGACAACTTTCAATTTCGTCCTTTCGTTTGAAAAGACTGCCGCTTCCGAAATCAGGGAACCTTCTCTTGAGACTCCCGATTTTTCGGAAAAAAGGATTCTCCTCGTGGAAGATCTGGAAATCAACCGGGAAATCCTCCGGGAATCCCTGGAAGAAACCGGCATAAAAATGGATGAGGCCGAAGACGGAGTAATAGCGGTAAAAAAAATTGCCGATTCTCCTCCGGATTACTATAATCTTGTCTTTATGGATATACAGATGCCAAACATGGACGGCTACGAAGCAGCCCGCCGGATCCGTAAACTGGAAAGGGAAGACGTAAAACGCATCCCGATTATTGCCATGACCGCCAATACGCTCAAGGAAGATATAGAAAAGGCGGTAATGTCCGGCATGAACGGCCACATTGCAAAGCCTGTAGACATGGAACTTGTAATACGGACGCTAAAAAAAGAACTGGCGGACAGGAAGAGGTAGAATCCTGAATGGAAAAAAAATTAAAAGATATATTGACGGATAAAATCTGCAAAGAGGCCGGCCTCCGCAAAGGTCAGGATTTCGACAGAGATACTGTCATCCGTGGCCTTGAATACGATTCCCGGAACATAAAACCGGGCTGTCTCTTTTTTGCCCTGCCGGGGCTCCACAACGACGGCCATGATTTTATTGACGACGCCATTGGACTGGGAGCCGCGGCGATTGTGCACGAAAAGGATATTGTCCGCAGGAAGGAAGGCATTGCCTATATCGCCGTACAGGACAGCCGTTTTGCCATGTCCCCCATTGCGGCCTCCTTTTACGGATTCCCTTCGGAAAAACTCATTGTTACCGGAGTTACCGGAACCGAAGGCAAAAGCACTACGGTCTTCCTTATCTGGCAGCTTCTCAGGTTTCTGGGAAACAGGGCGGGTTTCTTTTCCACGGTACAGCACAGCCTTGGCGGAGAAGCGATGTTCAATATCGAACACGAGACCACGCCGGAAGCCACGGCGGTACAGCGGCTTCTCCATGAGATGCTGGAAGGCGGCTGCCGTTATGCCGTGGTAGAGGCCAGTTCCCACGGCCTCTCTCCAAAAACCAACCGGCTGGGGAATGTAGGCTTTGATGCGGCTGTCATGACCAATGTAACCCATGAGCATCTTGAATTCCACGGCACCTGGGAACAGTACCGGGACGACAAGGCGAATCTGTTCAGGGCGCTGGATCGCTGTGCGTCATCCAAAGATCCCGCGCCCTTCGGGATTATCAAC
>JAIRNJ010000033.1 GCA_031258115.1 Treponema sp.
GGCGCCCACAACAAAGGCCCGGACAAGAAAGGTAAATGAAAACATCTCGGTCAATACGAGGAACATATTGATACTATATACCGTTATAGTTTTTTTTGCAATTCATCCGCAGCCCGGCAGAGCTTGTAGAGGAGGTAGTAAAAATGGATACGGCAATACAATTAGCCCAGGATAAGCTGGAAATGATAGCCCGGGACCCCGAACTCCTGCGGGCTTACGAACAGTATGAAAAAGCGGCTTCGGACTGGACAACGGGAATAAACGGAGCCCGCCGGGAAGGGATAAAAAAAGGGGCAAAAAGGGTGATTGATTTAATCAAAAGCGGGAAGACTCCCGAAGAAGCAATGAAGGTAGTGGACCTGGAAAATGACAGGCGGTAACCACGATCCCTCCTTCTGCGGCATCGTGGTTTTTCCGTTCCTGCTTTTTACTCTTTACAAAGTACCAGCGTATTTTCAGGCAGAAAAAGAAGGATGTCCTTGCCGTTCTTGATCGGGAACTTGACCGGTTTATGCCGCAGTAGGAAAAACCGCCCGATCCTCGGAAATTTAAGCCCCTGTCAGGGCCGCCAGGCGCTCCCGGATAAATTCGCTCTTCTCCTTGAGGCCTATGTTGCCGAGGGAGAACAGCACCACGTTGGGCTGTTTGGGATCCAGTTTGACCTTGCCGCGGGACTCCCGCATGAGGCGGATGAGCCTGTCAACGTTTATTTTTGAAACCCGGTTGAATTCTATACACACCTGGCCTCTCCGCTCTTTCAGCGAGGCCACCTGGAGTTCCCGGCAGATGATGCGGATCTCGGCGAGGGAGAGGAGGGAGGCGGCTTCGTCGGGGGGAGGCCCGAAGCGGTCGAGAAGTTCCGCATAGACCCTTTCCAGCCCTTCCTTGTCCCGGATGCCGGCGATCTTCTTGTAGACTTCCATCTTTTCCTGGGCGGAATCTATGTAGGAGTTGGGAATAAAGCCCGTATATTCAAGTTCCAGCAGGGTTTCCACCTCTTCCGCATAATCACTGTTCTCAAGCCGTTTTACCGCTTCGTCGAGAAAGCGGAGGTAGAGATCAAAGCCTACCGAATAGATGTCGCCGGACTGTTCCCTGCCCAGCAGGTTTCCTGCGCCCCGGATCTCCATGTCCTTCATGGCGATCTTGAAGCCTGAACCGAGTTCCGTAAAGTCGGAAATTACCTGGAGCCGCTTCATCGCAATTTCCGTAAGGGCCTTGTCCCTGGGATAGAAAAGATACGCGTATGCGACGCGATCGCTGCGGCCTACCCGGCCCCGGAGTTGATAGAGCTGGGAAACTCCGTACATATCGGCCTTGTCGATAATGATCGTGTTGACATTGGGAATGTCGATGCCGTTTTCGATGATCGTGGTTGATACAAGCACATGGAAACCTCCATGGATGAAGCGGTGCATCACGTCTTCCAGATCCTGGGCATCCATCTGGCCGTGGGCGGTTTCTATGAGCATCTCCGGGAGCAGGTGTTCAAGACGTATGCGTATTTCCCGGAGACTTTCGATCCTGTTATGGAGAAAGAATACCTGTCCTCCCCGTTCCGTTTCGGCCCGGATTGCAGTCACAATGCGTTCCTCGTTCCATTCTTCGATAACCGTCTCTATGGGGTGGCGGTTCTGCGGAGGAGTAGCCAGGAGGCTCATGTCCCGGATCTTGAGGAGGCTCATGTGCAGGGTTCTGGGGATTGGGGTGGCGGAAAGGGTGAGACAGTCCACATTGGTCTTGAGTTCCTTGAGCCGTTCCTTGTCCTTGACGCCGAAACGCTGCTCTTCATCCACCACCATGAAGCCGAGATTCTTGAATACAACGTCTTTCTGGATGATCCTGTGGGTGCCCACGAGGAGATCTATCTCTCCCCCGGCGACATCTTCAAGAATTTTCCTGATCTTTTTCCGTTCCACAAAACGGGAGAGCATGGCAATCCGTACCGGGAAACGGGAGAAACGCTCCAGAAAGTTTTCGTAGTGCTGTTCCGCCAGAATCGTTGTCGGCGCCAGAAAGGCTATCTGCTTGCCTCCCATGATCGCCTTGAAGCAGGCCCGGACTGCCACCTCGGTCTTGCCGTAACCAACATCCCCGCAGACCAGCCTGTCCATGGGGTGAGGGCTTTCCATATCGGCCTTGATCTCCTCAACACAGCGGAGCTGATCTTCGGTTTCTTCAAAGGGGAAGCTGGCCTCAAACATGGTCTGCCACTCGGTATCCCGGGGGAAGGCGTAGCCCTGGGCCTGCTTCCGTTTGGAGTAAAGATCGATGAGGCGCCGGGCAATATCTTCCACCGAGGAACGTACCCGGTTTTTCCGGTTCTCCCAGGATTTGGAACCCAGCTTGTCCAGCCGGGGCGGAGCGCCTTCGTTCCCGATGTAACGCTGCACCATATTTACCTGTTCAATCGGTACAAATACTATTTCTTCATCCTGGTATTCCAGCTTGACATAATCCCTTTCGTGCCCCAGGGCCGTGATCCGCTCAATGCCCTTGAAGAGCCCTATGCCGTAATTGACATGAACGATGTGATCGCCGGGGTTGAGATCCACGAATGTGTCGATGGCGGCGCTCCTCACATTCTTAAGGGAACGGGGAGCGCGTTTCCTGCGGCCAAAGATCTCGTTTTCCTGAACCAGCATCATTTTTATGCCGGGCAGGGAAAAACCCGCGCTCAAAGGAGCGGCAATGACAGATTCCCTGCCTTCAAGAATGGAACTGATCCGCCGGGCCTGTACCTCCGACTCTGCGGCCACGACGATGTTCCAGCCCTGGGAAAGCAGGGCGCCGAATTCTTCTTTCAGGTAATCCATATTGCCGAAGAAGCTCCGGCCCGGCTCGAAGGCCGCGGAAAGCCTCATGGCGCCCTCTTCGCCGGGACTCTTGAGGTTGAGGAAGGAAACCCGCCGGGGAGAACGCCGGGCCAGGGGGGCAAATTCCACCAGGATCCGGCCAGGGTCGGGAACTTCCCGGTTTTCCCGGCGGGCCTTCGCGTACAGGCTCCTGTATTCCCTCACCAGGGGATCCTGGGCGTTTTCCAGCCGCTCCCTGTCCATAAAGAAGACGGTGGCGGGTTTGTCTCCCCCATAGTTCAGATAATCCGTAATGATTGCCGGTTTTTCAAAGGCCAGGGGAAAGAAAAGCTCCTCCCCGCCGGTAGTCCTGCGGCTGATAAGTTCTTCGAGAACCGCCTTTCCCCCATCGGCAAATTCTTCATAGCGGGCAAGGTTACGGCTGAGGGTATCAATGCGGTCATCTGTCCAGAGAACTTCCTTGAGCGGCCAGATGCGGAACTCCCCGACAATGCCTGTAGTGTTCTGCCCGGCAGGATCAAAGGGCTTAATCGATTCCACGGTGTCAAAATCAAAGAGAATCCTGTACACATTGCCTTCGCCGATAAATATATCCAGCACTTCACCGCGGAGGGCGAATTCCCCGTGAAGCTGAACCCTGGGGACTCTCGTGTATCCGTAATTTGTCAGGCTTTCGGCAAGTCCGGTGGTATTTATCCTGTCCCCGGTCCTGATCGTGATGATAAGGCTTTTGAGGTATTCAGGACTCGGCAGGGGGGTAAGAAAAGATCTCTCGCTGGCGATAACAACGCATTCCTCTCCGGAAACCAGGGCGCCCAGCACCCCTGCCCGTTCACCGAAGACTGCCGAAAGCGGGGCAATCTCCCGGTAGGGCATAGTCCCCCACCAGGGAAACATAACTGAGGGAATTCCTGCGGTTTCCAGGTCCGCCGCAAGGCTTTCCGCCTCGGTATCCGTAGGGCTTACCACCAGATAGGAACCGGGACTGGTATTGTAGAGGATGGCGATGAGAAGCGCCGCCGAAGAACCTTCGGTATTATCGATTTCCAGGGGGAAAGAACCCCTTTTATAGGCGGAAACGATGCCGGAAACGGACGGGGAAGCGGCGATTCCCGCCAGAACCGCAGGAAAGGATAAGGTATTCATAGGGATCAGCCGATTATTATAATAGAGATTAGGGAAAACTCAAGGGGAAGCAAGGAGCGTGATGTATGAAAACGGACAAAAAAATGAAGGGCGCCCTGTTCCGTCCGTGTCTGTTTGCGAGCTTCGCGGTAAATTTCTTTTTTGTTAGTACACTTTTTTTGACGGGAACGGCGGGACTCTTTGCCGCGGAAGGGGAAGTATCATTCTCCATCCGTTACTTTGACCAGAAGATCTATTATCTGGAGCAGGAACCCATCATGATCCAGATAACGATCAGCAACAACAGCCCGGAAGTCTACCGCTTCAAACTGGCGGATGAACGGGCCTTTTCCGTCGATTTTGACGTGCGCTCGATGAATAACCGGCTTGTGGAACCCGCGGAAGAACTCCTGCGCCGCCGGAGCAGCAGCGGGAATATCTTCTTCCGGGAGCTTAGCGTGGAAAGCGGCGAGTCCTTTTCTTTTATCGAAGATCTGCGCCGTTATGTAAACTTAAACAGTCCCGGTTCCTATATTGTAAAGGCTCAAGTGTATCCGGAACTCTACAGAAACGCGTCTCTTTCCGCGGGAAGCGCGGAAAAGGGAGCGCCGGCCCTCCAGTCCAACCGCCTGAGCCTTAGACTCAGGCCCCCTGCCCTCCCCGGCCCCGACGGGAAACCCATGGTCATGGATCCTGAAACCAATGCGGCCCTGAGACGGGAACGGATTCCCCCTGACGAGGTGATTAGTTACATCCTCAGCGCCCGGCAGAAAAGCCAATGGGATAAATTCTTCCTCTATCTGGATCTGGAATCTATGCTGAACAGGGATCCTGTTTCCCGGCGGCGCTGGCTTGCCTCGGGAGAAGAGGAAAGGCAGAAGATGGCGGAGAACTACCGGCAGCAGCTTTCGGGAGCCATGATCGACGGGGACATCTCCGTCATACCCACGGAATTCACCATAGAGCGTACCCTGTATTCGGGACTTGAAGGAACGGTCACGGTACTGGAGAAATTTAAAGAAGGGAACTATACTGCACTTAAGCGCTATGTCTATACCCTTCGCCGGCAGAACGATATCTGGATGGTGGTGGATTATACGGTGACTAATCTGGGGACTGAATGAAGCTATTGCTCGTACTCGGTTCTGATGAGACCCACGATCTTATTTCCCTCTACGTAAAGCCCCTGGGCTTTGAACTGATCCGCTATCGCCATGTGCTCAAGGCCATGGATAATATTGATGAAGCGGACCCCACCGGAATCATCGTGAGTGTGGGGGACTTCCCCCGTCACTGGAAGATACTGGTACAGTTTGTACGGGCCGAAAGATCCAAAGACGTCTGCCCCATCATCCTCCTCAAGAATGAAAAATTCCCCCTGGAGGAAACTTCAAAGGCCTTCTTTCTGGGAGTTTCGGGCATCGTTTCCGAATCCCTGGACGATCCGCAGGAGATCAACCGGCTGCAAAGCATACTTTCCCGTTATATTCCCGTGGAAGAGAAACGCAAGTCTCCCCGTATACACATTGAAAGCTGGCACAACTTCGGATTCCTGGTCTCCAATCCCCGGGACAATGCGATTATTTCAGGCGAAATAAAAACCATTTCCAATACGGGGCTCTCGTTCTCGCCCACCCACGCTTCCATGATGAAAGACATACTCCTCAACGATGAACTCCCCGGATGCAGCCTCCGGGTAGGGGATCGTATTCTCTCTCCGGTCTGCAAGCTTGTCCGTACCGGCCGTATCGTTTCACTGGAATTTGCCGCCCTCCCCGAGGCGGAACAGAGCTTTCTTGACAAGTATCTTGAAGATCTGCCGCTGGAAGATCTCAAACACAAACAGAAAAAAGACGGCGGAGAGCGCAGCCGGAAAGTCTTCTGGGGCAACACTGATTAGCCACAAGTTGGGGAAGCTGTCAAAAAGCTTTTGAGATTTGGCGTAATGCCCCCGGAACAAATTTCCCAGGCTCTTTGCGTGCCGCTGGAGACAGTTGTTCAGTACCAGGGGGAAGTATAACAAAAAGGGCGCCATAGCGTCACAGAACGTTGACCGCTTCAACTGCTTTAAACCGGCATGGTATAATTTTGAGACGTTAGCAAGAAGGGAGTTTGCTATTTCCCGAACACTAAAACACCCGCAAAGTTGC
>JAIRNJ010000056.1 GCA_031258115.1 Treponema sp.
CCCCAACTGTAGTTAGTTGGTATTCTTTTTGGAAACAGACCGAGGATGCTAATCTCTTTTCTATTTCTTCTTCTTGTCAGCGGGGGTATTCCCAAAACTCCGGTTTTGGGAAAGTAAACTTAGATTTAGAAGGCCCCCCGATCTTTTTGGGCGTTTTTCCCAAAGCCTTCCCGGTTGAACCGCAAGTCCGTGGTAATCGAATTTTGGGAAAGATTCTGTTATTTGTTTTGTTTATCCAAACCGAGAAATCATCTAAATCCAAGACTGCTTTTTTAAAATCTGATATTTTGAAAAAAATCTGCCCTTATAAAATAAAAACACTCCAGACGCCGATCGGAGGATCCTGATGGTAAAAAAACATACTTTGCTTAACGCCTTAGCGAAACAGACCAGCCTTCAGGTTATGGCTATTATAGGACTGGCATTTCTTATTTTTTTTAGAATAGTTCCAATCTACGGGTTGCAATTAGCTTTTAAAGAACTTTTGCCGGGTTTCACAATTCAGCGTTCCCCTTGGGTAGGGCTCAAGCATTTCAGGGCTTTTTTCCTATCAGGCGACTTTAGTATGGTTATGCGAAATACTATTACCCTGAGCTTGGCGCATCTTGTTATCGGTTTCCCTGTGCCCATTATTTTTGCCCTTCTCCTTAATGAGATACGCCTCCAAAAGACCAAAGCCCTCATCCAGGGCATTTCTTACCTTCCTTATTTCCTCTCTTGGGTTGTTGTGTTCGGCGTCCTGCACGGCATTATAGCCTTCCAGGGCGGTGTTCTAAATGATATTCTTTTGGGCCTGCATCTTGTCAGTGAACCGGTCAATTTCCTCGGAACTCCGAATATCTTCAAGCCCCTCATGGTAATAACGGCCATTTGGAAAGATGCCGGATGGAGCGCCATTATCTATACAGCCGCCATTGCCGGCATAGATGAGCAACTATATGAAGCCGCCAGGGTCGATGGAGCCGGCAAGTTCCGCCAGGTGCTGGGTATCACAGTCCCCCTTATTATGCCGACTGTTATTATTATGTTTATACTCCGGTGTGGAGCCATACTAGATGCGGGTTTTGATCAAATACTTGTTTTTAGAAATGCTATTACCCATAACACGGCCAACATATTGGATATTTTCGTTTATGATATCGGTCTCCAGCAGGGTAGGTTCGGTTATGCTACGGCCGTAGGTCTCTTCAAAAGCGTTGTCGGTTTTTGTATGGTCTTCGGGGCTAATAAACTGGCCTCGCGCTACAATATGGGCTTTTTCTGAAAAGTCTCAGCCGGCAAAAAAGGTGAATCAATGGCGGAGAAAAGGAACTATATGAAGGTGGGCAGCACACGGGGCGAAAAAATTTTCAAGGTCTGTAATGGGATTCTGATGCTGATAATCTGCCTCATGACCGTTTATCCCTTTATCAATACTCTGGCATTGTCCTTTAATGATGGCCCTGACGCGAATCGCGGACAAATCTATTTTCTGCCGAGGATCTGGTCGTTTAAAAACTATGAGCAAGTTTTCAAAGATCAAGATATTATTAATGGTTATATCGTAACAATATCAAGAACAATTAGTGGAACTTTCCTTACACTGCTCCTGACAGGAATACTCGCTTATGCTCTTTCTAAAAAACGCCTCCGCGGGAGAAGGGTTTACATTGGCATTTGTATCTTTTGCATGATTTTCAATCCGGGCCTGGTGCCAACGTATATGCTATACAAAGATTTCCGCTTGTTAAACAACTTTCTGGTTTATATTCTGCCTTCCGCCGTTTCCACTTGGTATATGCTCCTTATGAAAACTTTCTTTGAACAGCTCCCGCCGGATCTTGAGGAGTCGGCGATGCTCGATGGTGCATCAAACATACGTATTTTCCTGCAGATAGTGATTCCTATTTCTATGCCTATTATTTCGACTATCTGCATTTTCAGCGCGGTATACCAGTGGAATGCCTGGTATGATGCCTATATGTTCGTCACGAGACGTAACGATCTGCAGCCTGTCCAGACTTACCTTTACCGGGTTGTGGCCATAGCTACCATGCAGGCTCAGAGCGCCGCCGAATCCCAGCTTCTGGAACGGCTTAGGGTAAATGTTGTTACCCTGCGGTCGGCTACGGTCATAGTTACCACAATTCCTATTGTTTTTATCTACGCTATATTCCAGAAGCACTTTATCAAAGGCGTCATGATAGGCGCATTAAAAGGTTAAGCCTTTTCAAAACAAGTTTTGAAATTGCTTATATAAAGAATTATTTGGAGGAAAAACATGATGAAGACAAGAGTTATTATCGGTGTACTGGTTGTACTTGCCCTCGGTTCGGTTTTTGCGGGAGGCGGACGGCAGGGTGCCGCCGCACCAGGCAGGGGCGGAACAACCACGGGTCCGGTGGAAATTGAGTTCGTGTATATGAGTACTGGCTGGAGAGCCCCCAAGTTCGGTGAAGATCCCGTAACTGCAAGAATGATGGAAAGGACCGGTGTAAAACTTAATTTAGCCGCGCCTCCGGGGGATGCTGCCCAGCTTCTCGTAGTATGGCTCGCCTCAGGGGACTATCCAGAGATGATGCACATGAGTATCGGTCCTACCTTTAATTCTTACATTACAGCCGGGGCCCTTCTTCCTATTAACAAGCTGGCGGATCAGTATGGTTACAAGGATATCACCAACGGAAACTACATTTACCCGGATGTATATAACGCCCACAAGAGCGAGGACGGGAACCTATATCTGGCCCCCAACTGGTTCTCTGAAGACGGCTTCGGCAGTGTTGGCCAGAGCATGAACCTGAGGAATGATATTTACAACCAACTCGGGAAGCCCGCACTCGACACGATGGATCAGGTCTACAGCTATCTCCTTAGGGTCAGGGATGCGAACCTCAGATCCCCTTTTGGCGCCAAACTTTGGCCTTTGGCCTTCGGTTTTCATGACAATAATTACCTTGGTTACATGGCCAATCTCTGGGGTGCCCAGATCTACAAATACTATTACTTTGATCCGGCCGACAGAAAAGTTAAACTCATGTTAAGAAACGGTGCCACAGTAAAGATGCTCCAGTGGCTCAGTAGAGCCCTGAAAGACGGTCTTCTTGATCCAGACACCCTCACTTGGGACGGCAGCACTTATAGCGAAGCCTACAACCAGCATAGGCATGCGGTTATCTTCGACTGGTTTTGGAATCTTTGGACCCCGAACTCGGCTATGTCCCAAAAAGATCCCAATATGTACTTCTATTCAGCGCCGGCGCCCCAGGGAACCCCCGGTGTCAAACAGTACCATGGAAGGTACACCAAACTGGCTGACCAGGGCACGGTGATAACCAAAAACTGTAAAAACCCTGAGGCGGCAATCAAATTCATCGATTTCTTCCTGAGTCCCGAGGGTGAGATCCTGGACTTCTATGGGATCGAAGGAAAAACCATGTACTTCGATAACGGCCAGCCCATGCTCTACCCGGAAGCTTACGAGGCTAAACTGGCCGACTGGGAGGGCTACGCCTTCACACACGGTGTCCGCGTTCTTGACATCATGATGAATCAGAAGTATAACTGGGAACGTACCCAGGAATCGCCGGATCGCAGGCAGAACAGGGCTACCGCCCATCAGTATGCTTTCGACGCTTCTGTCCAGAATACCATTGTTATTGACCCGCTGTCCAATGAGGGTATTCTTGCTGCGGAACTTGACGCCAACATGAAAGCCCAACTTACCAAGATCATCATGGAACCGGATCAGGCCAAGATCCCCGGTCTCGTGCAAGATCTCCTGCGTCAGTGGGAACAGAAAGGTATTGCGAGGCTTGAAGCTGAGTGGACCAAGCAATACAACGCTTCAGCCGCAAGAATGGGATATTAGGTCGCCATCAGAGAATGTGTGAGTATATTGTATTGACTTGTTCAAGAACCCGACTGGTCCTCGATCAGGTCCAGCAAAATGCTTTACATTTTGCTATTTTTAGGTAGTTGTTGTTCAGAAACTTCAGTTTCTGAACAACTCTATTTTTATTTTATACAGGAGCAGTATGATGTCAAAGAGAAAGATTGTTTTCATTGGCGCCGGCAGCCAGGTTTTTACCAGAAACCTGACCCGGGATCTCCTTAGCTTCCCGGCTCTAGCGGACTCTACCATCGCCCTGGTTGATATAGATGAGGAGAACCTTGCGTTGGCCAAGGCCGCTGTGGAGAAGATCATTGAACTGGGCAATTACCCCGCCAAGGTTATCGCTACCACTAAAAGAGCCGAGGTTCTTGAAGGCGCCGATGGCGTGGTTACCACCATTGCCTACGGCGGAATGGAAGCCATCAAGGCGGATATCGGTATTCCGGAAAGCTATAACGTGTCCATCAATATAGGTGATACCCGGGGGCCGTCGGGGATCTTCCGCTTCCTACGGACCTGGAATCCCATGAGGGATATTCTCATGGATATACAAAAGTACTGTCCGAATGCTATATTTCTCAACTACACTAACCCTATGGCCATGCTCTGCCGGGCTATGCAGTCTATCTCTGAGGTCAGAACCACGGGGCTCTGTCATTCGGTGCAGGGAACCGCCGAGATGCTTGCCCGCTGGCTTGGTGCCGATATGAAAGACATTGACTATGTTTGTGCCGGTATAAACCATCAGGCATTCTACATTGAATATCTTTGGAAGGGCCTGGACGTGTATCCCAGGCTCAGGGAACTGATGAAAAAGCCGGAAATATACAACGAAGAACAGGTGAGAAACGAGATGTTTCTCCACCTTGATTATTATGTTACCGAGTCTTCAGGACACAATTCAGAGTACAACCAATGGTTCCGCAAAAGACCCGATCTTATTGAAAAGTACTGTACCCATGGTACCGGCTGGAATCCGGGGCATGATCTCTGGAAAATAATGCAGAAACAGCCCGCTGGTGCCCGCGATGATCACCGCCGGGAGGAGTTCAATAAGTGGATAAAAGGCGATATCGATCTGACAAGGCGGCATGAGTACGCCTCTTACATCTTTAATGCTGTATTTGGCGATCAAACGGTGTTTCAGTTCAACGGTAACGTGCGGAACTTTGGGCTAATCGACAATCTGCCTGAAGGCTGCTGTGTCGAGGTCCCTGTCTTTGCGGATAAAGCCGGCTTCCACCCGGTCCACGTTGGCCCGCTACCGTCCCAACTGGCGGTGCTTATCAATACCAGCGCCCGCTGCGAAGAGCTTGCCGTGGAAGGTTGCCTTGAGGGTGACCCCCGCAAGATATTCCACGCTTGTCTTTATGATCCTCTGACCTCGGCTGTCTGTTCTATGCAGGAGATCAAAGACATGGTCAACAAAATGTTCAAAGCTGAAAAAGAGTGGCTCCCGCAGTTTACAAACATAACAGTTGACTGAAAAGTTGTAATTTCGCATCCCGAACAATGGGCTTGCCCGGTTCGGGATTGGTCAATAACCAGGAGGTGATATGGCGTTAGTAAAAGTACGTGAACTACTTGATGCGGCAGATAAAGCTAACAGCTCAATTATCGCCTTTGACGCTGGCGATTACAATATGATTCAAGCCCTGGTCACGGCGGCTGATGAGGCAAAAAAGCCGCTCATCATCATGCTGTACCCCCTCATGAGGGATATTTTCTCTTTCGGCGCCTTTGCCGCCACGGTAAAGAACCTTGCCTCCAGGGCGAAATACCCTATAGGTCTACATCTCGATCACTGTCAGGACTACAGGGTTCTCATGGAGGCTATAAGGGATGGTTTTCCTTCCATCATGGCCGATGGCTCAATGCTGCCTTTTGACCAGAATGTGGCGTTTACGGCCAAGGTCGTTGAGACAGCTCATGCCTTCGGCGTTGATGTTGAAGCTGAACTTGGCCACGTTGGGCAGGCGTCAAACACAGGGGATTATTCGAATCGGGACCTCTTCACTTTGCCCGATGAGGCCGCCAGGTTTGCGGAGATCACGAAAATCGACTCTCTGGCCGTTTCTTTTGGCAGCGCCCACGGTTTTTACAAAACTACCCCCAATCTTGACATTGAGAGGCTTCAAGAAATCAATAAAGCGACGGATGTTCCTCTTGTCCTCCACGGTGGTTCAGGAATACCCAGCGATCAGCTCGAAAAGGCTTTTACTAATGGCATCAATAAATTCAACGTTGGTACTGAATTCTTCGCCCTGAATAATCAAAAGAAAAAAGAATTCTGGTCCACCGCCGATCCGTCAAAGTCCAAAGATGAAGTTTCTTTTATCCGGAAAGCTCTGGTTGATTATCTTGTGAAAAAACTTGAGCTGTGCCGTATATAGGAGCCTGGCATGGATAAAAGGCTTGATATAATCGGTATTGAAAACTTGATAATGGATTTCGCCTACCTCATCAATAAGATCCCTGTTACGGATTCTTTTTCCACTCTTGAAGATTACCTCTGGCAGTCCGGGGGAAACGTCTCATCGGCCATTGTAGCGGCCAGCCGTCTGGGCGCTATATGCGGCATGATAGGTATGGTTGGTGATGATCCCTTTGGTGATTTTTGCGTCAATGACATGAAGATGCATAATGTGGATGTTTCCCATATCAGAATCTCCCCTAAGTCAAGTACAACTTTCTGCATCTGCCTGGCGGAAAAATCCACTTTCGGAAGAAGTTTTCTGGGTAACCGCGGAACGCATATGGACATAACCAATGATATGATTGACGAGGAATTTGTCGCTTCGGCAAGATATCTTCATATCGGTGTGCATACGCAGTTGCCTATACTGACGGCTGTAGATATGGCGAGGAAAAATGGTGTCATTGTATCTATGGACGCCGGTGGTTATACGCCGGACTCAGAAAAACTTATTCCCAAAATTGATATTCTCATCATGTCTGAAATGTACTATGATAAACTCTTCACTACAAAAGATTACAAGAAAAATTGTGCCGAACTCCTCAAGAAAGGACCGGGGATTGTCATTGTGACTCTTGGAAAGCATGGTTGCGCCGGTGCTGACGCCTCGGGTACATTCGAGATGGATGCCCTCGGGGGCCAGACGGATATCATAGACACGACAGGCGCGGGCGATGTATTCCATGGCGGTTTCTTGTATTCCCATCTCCAAGGGTGGGATACCAAAACCTGCGCACGGTTCGCTTCGGCGGTCTCTTATATAGACTGTACTTGTCTTGGCGGCAGAACCGGCATACCTACCCGCAAGACGGTGGAAAAGTTCCTTGAAACCGGTATTGTGGATAAAACAGATGCCAAAGCCCGTATGGAGTATTACCGTACGGCAATGTTTAAGTCGATTCACTAAAACTAGAAAGGAGTTTTTATGTTCAGGGAAGACAAAATTGTACTGGGATACATTCCCATACGCAGGGATTTTTTCCCTCAACCCGCCGCACAAGCAGTGAGGGATCAGATAAGACCCAGAATAGAGCAGATAGTCTCAAAGCTCTATAACGTCGAGATGGTGAATATTGACTGGCTTAAGAATGACAAGGATCCTAATGACTGGGGTCTGGCCTGGGATTATTCGGATGTCCCAAAAATAGTGGATTATATGAAAGGCAAAAAGATAGACGCGGTCTTCATGCCTCATTGTAATTTTGGACAGGAGGAAGTGGTCGGTCAACTTGGCAGAGATCTCGGCGTTCCGATTCTAATATGGGGCCCCAGAGATCCCAGGCCCGGGGCCAATGGGGAGTTCCGCCCTTTGGACACTCAATGCGGTATGTTCGCCAGTACCAAGGCCCTGTACCGTTATAATGTGCCCTATACCTACATTGAGAACTGCTGGCTTGATTCGCCGGTGCTTGATAAAGGTATAGAAGATTTTGTCCGCACCGCCGCCGTGGTTAAGGCATTCAGAAATATGAGGGTCGCCCAATTCGGGTTGCGGCCCAGGCCTTTCCTGAGCATCAAGATCAACGAAGCGGATCTTATGCAGCAGCTTGGTATAGAGATTGTCCCTATTTGGCTTGACGAAGTCTCAACCCTGGTAAAGCGTCTTAAGGCGGGGAAAGTTGATCCTGTAAGTTCTAAGGATCCTCGTCATCCTCTCAACCCTTTGGAGAATTCAGGATCGCCGGATCCTCGCATAGGACAGATTATGCAGGATATCAAAAACTGTCTCGACTGCTCCACCCAGACAGACGATCAACTTGCAACAATCGCAGCTCTCAAAACAGCCATACTGGAGATTTCCAGAGCCCAGGGCTGCAGCGCTGTCGCGGTGGAATGTTGGTCTGATTTCAGGCATGAATTCGATATAGGCAGCTGCTTTCTCCTGGCTGACATCAATGATGCCGGCCTCGTGGCAGCTTGCGAAACCGACATCCACGCCGCCATTACAGCCAGGATGCTCCAAGCCGCCGCCAGGAGCCAAACAGCGTCTTTTATAGCTGATCTTACCATAAGGCATCCAGACAACGATAATGCTGAACTCCTGTGGCACTGCGGCCCTTTTGCAAAATCACTTAAGAGAGAAGGTGCCAACGGAGCAGTCAGGGAATTCAAAGGCCAGTACGAGATTAAACATGGTCCCATCACAATCGCCAGGCTTGAACAGGATGCCGGTAACAACTATATGCTTTTCGCCGATGAAGGGAAGGGCGTGGATGGTCCTCCTACCAATGGTACTTATGTATGGTTCGAAACAAACGACTGGTCCAAGTGGGAAAAGCATCTTATGTATAACCCTTATATTCACCATGTTGCGGGTATACATGGAAATTACGCTCAAATTCTTAAAGAGGCGTGTAAGTACATAGGCAGGATCAAATATGATTCTGTAAATCAGTATTAAGGGAATCCCGAGGTAAAATCGCGCTAAGCGCTTCAGATCGGGGTAAGTTTTCTCTATATCCGGATAGGAGGCGCGTCCCAGCCGGCTTCTTCCCGGGCCGGCCCTCCGGCTGTTTCCTGTTACCTGCGCCGGTTTTTCTGGTTTTTATGGGAAAAGAATGCGTACGCAAATAAATTCTTTTTTAAGGCTTTTAAGG